>NZ_JBVIPA010000031.1:0-18221 GCF_055578365.1 Streptomyces sp. NPDC033131 | reverse complement strand
ACACCCCCAGGGGCGCGGGGAACTGCGCGACCAGCCCCCGAGCACCCGCACACGGCACACGCCGTCGGCCCGCCGGGCCTTAGGACCCAGTCCGGGACGAGGCCCTGGGCAGGCCCTTCGGCGAGGCCTGGGCGGAGCCCGAGAAACTGACGTCGGTCACACCCCCCAGGGGCGCGGGGAACTGCGCGACCAGCCCCCGAGCACCCGCACACAGCACACGCCGTCGGCCCGCCGGGCCTTAGGACCCAGTCCGGGGCGAGGCCCTGGGGCCGGTTCAGCCGGTGACGTCCGCGAGGACCATGTCCAGGAAGGGCTCCACCGCGCCCCGCCAGGCGTCCGGCTGGTCGTAGTGCACGAGGTGGCCGGCGTCGGCGACCTCCGCGTACTGGCCGCGGGGCAGCACGCGGACCATCTCCTGGGCCTCCGCGCGGCCCAGTTCGCCGTCGAGGCCGCGCACGACCAGGGCGGGACACTCCACCTGGGTGAGTTCCTCCCAGTGGGCGTCGTACACCCAGGTCTCGCGGGACTCGAGCATCTGCTCCGGGTCGAAGACGGGGCGCCAGCCGTCCGGGGACTCCTGCATGACCTCGGCGTAGAACTCGCCGCGGGCCGGGTTCGGGCGCTCGACCCAGGGGTCGTCCTCGCCGAACCACTTGCGGACGTCGGCGAGTGTGGCGAAGGGGACGGGCCAGGCCTTGAACCAGTCCTCCCACTCGCGCTGCGAGGCGGCGCCGAGTGCGGAGGCCCGCATGTCGCAGATGATCACCCCGCGGACCAGGTCGGGACGCTTGGCGGCGAGCTGCCAGGCGGTCAGGGCACCCATCGCGTGGCCGATGAGGACGGCCGGCCCGAGCCCGAGCTGTTCGAGGGCGGCCTCGGCGTCCTCGACGTACGCCTCGCGCGTGTAGGACGCCCGCGGGGGCTTGTCGCTCTGGCCGTGCCCGCGCTGGTCGAGGGCGACGGCGCGATGCCGCTCGGAGAGCCAGCGGGCGGTGGACGCCCAGTGCGAGGCACGGCCCATCAAGCCGTGCAGTAACAGCACACCGGGGGCCCGCTCGGGCTCCCCGGGGCCGGACTGCGGGGACGCGGTCCGTCCCGCCGCGGCCTGCTTCGGTACGTCCTGCTGCAGTAAGCCGTGCTGCTTCTGTACGTCCTTCGCCGGGTCGGACTTGGGAGGGTCGCCGAACTCCCAGGCGGCAAGGCGTACGCCGCCCGCCCCGATCACTTCGATGCGTCGCGCCACTGGTCCTGGCACCCCCTAGCTCCGCTCGGACCCGTTCGCTCCCGCTCCAGGCGGCGGGTCCTGTGAACCTCGTCCTGCCCTGCCGTGTCTGTCGTTCCTGCCCACATCCTGAAGCGCAGATTCCGCGTGAGGCGTCACCCGCAGAGTATCCATTTTATCGAATATGTATTCGAAAATACGGCTCTCGCCGACAACACCCCTCGTTCGAGTGACCCCACTCAAGGAATGATCGCCGTCGCCGAGGGGAGATCTTCAACGGGAGGCGGACCGCTCGGGGAAACCGGTCCGAAGGGGATGACCTTGAGAGCTCGGGGCTCCAGGTCAGCACAGGGGAGGACAGGCCCCGGCGCCACCAGGCGCCGGGGCCATCCACACGTCTGCGGCACATCTTCCCGCCCCCTCCCCGGCCGGACGCGGCATCGCTGCCGGACCACGGCCAAGAGCCCTCAGGTCATATGCCTCACGCGACAGCCTCGCACGGGAAGCGACCGAGCGCTGCGATTCGGCACAGTGAATCTTGGAATCGACGCGATGGCCGAAGTACCACAACTTCCCCGCCGGTCTCGGCAGTTGAGACGGCGACCACCGCCGCCGGCCGTACCGCCGAACCGCTCAGCGCTTGGCGACGAACACGTGCGACGCGACGCCCGCCTCCAGCTCCGCCGCCTCACCACCGCTGCCCACGAGCACACCGCCCGCCGACTCCGTCACGCTCACCACCGAGCCGGGCTGCACGCCCGCCCGGCGCAGCGTGTACATCAGCTGCGCGTCCGTCTGGATCGGCTCGCCGATCCGGCGCACCACGACCGTCTTGCCCTCCAGACCCGGGTCGAGATCGGCGAGCGACACCATGCCCTCGTCCAGGAAGGGGTCCGCGCCGTCCTTCTCGCCCAGTTCCTCCAGGCCCGGGATGGGATTGCCGTACGGCGACTCGGTGGGGTGGCGCAGCAGCTCGAGGACGCGGCGCTCGACCGCCTCGCTCATCACGTGCTCCCAGCGACACGCCTCGGCGTGCACCTGCTCCCACTCCAGACCGATCACGTCGACGAGCAGACACTCCGCGAGCCGATGCTTGCGCATCACGCGCGTGGCCAGCCGACGGCCCTCGTCCGTGAGCTCCAGGTGACGGTCGCTGGCGACGGACACCAGGCCGTCGCGCTCCATCCGCGCCACCGTCTGGCTGACCGTCGGCCCGCTCTGGTCGAGCCGCTCGGCGATCCGGGCGCGCATGGGGACCACACCTTCCTCCTCCAGCTCGAGGATGGTGCGGAGATACATCTCCGTGGTGTCGATCAGTCCGGACATACGTGCCCCTTGATGAGATCTGCCCGGAAGCACGACAGCTTCCCGGCTTGTGCGCTGGCCCTGGCACCAATTCTGCCGGATACCACGGACAAGCGTGCCGCGCCGCGGAAACCAAAGGGTTGCGGGACGCTTCCCACGACCGTATTGACATCCCAGTGGTCCAGACCGCACCGTGATCCGCGACACACGCGCCGCGACACACGCGCCGCGACACAGACGCCGAGACCCAGACTCCCGACGCTCCGAAGGGGCCCGCATGAGCGACAGCAAGCCGGCCGGTCAGTTCTTCGACGCCGCGATCGGCCTGCTGCAACGGGTCAGGGACGAGGAGGCTCCCACCATCGAGGCGGCCGGCGTGCTCCTCGCCGACACCGTCGCCTCCGGCGGCCGGCTCTTCGCCTTCGGCGCCGGCCACTCCTCCCTCGCCGCGCAGGACGTCGTCTACCGCGCCGGCGGCCTCGCCCTGATGAACCTCCTGGCCGTCCCCGGCACCGTCGGCGTCGACGTCATGCCGGCGACACTCGGCTCGGCCCTCGAACGCGTCGACGGCCTCGCCCGTGCCGTCCTCGACTGCTCCCCGGCCCGCGAGGGCGACACCCTCGTGATCATCTCCCTCTCCGGACGCAACGCGCTCCCCGTCGAGATGGCCATGAGCGCCCGCGCCCTGGGCCTCAAGGTCATCGGCGTGACATCGGTCGCGTACGCCACCAAGACGACGTCCCGGCACCTCTCCGGCACCTACCTCAAGGACCACTGCGACATCGTCCTCGACTCGAAGATCGCCGTCGGCGACGCGGAACTCACCCTCGACACCATCCCGGCCCCCTTCGCCCCCGCCTCCACGGTCGTCACCTCGGCCATCCTCCAGGCGGTCATGGCCACGGCGGCGAGCAGCCTGGCCGACCGGGGCATCGAGCCCCCACTGCTGCGCTCGGGGAACGTGGACGGGGGCCACGAATGGAACGGACAGGTGTTCGAGAAATACGGGGAGCGGATCTTCTACCGGCGCTAGGCACCCGCCGGCCCACGGACAGTCGTACCGCCGCTACTCCCGCCCCAGCACCTCGGCCAGATCCAACGCCGAGCCGATCCGAACGGCCACATCCTCCGCGTACACCGCGTCCCCACGCTCGAACTGACTCCGCCCGGCCCCCCGCAAAAACGTCACGACCCCCAGCGTCCGCCCCCGGCTCCGCAGCACCGCGCACAACGCGTGCACCGCGTCCGACGGCCACTGCCGGGACACCGCCCACTCCCGGGCCTTCTCCACCGGCACGGTCCCCACACTCGCCCGCACCGACCCGGCCCGCTCCACGCACTGCAACGCCGGATGCCCCTCCCCGTACCGCACCGGCAAACCCGCCTGCCCGGTGAGCAGAGACGGCCCCGGCGCCCCGGACGGCGTCGCCGCGACCCGTACCAGCCGCAGCGAACCCGTCTCCGCCCCGTCCGCCACCGCACCGCCCGACACCCGGTCGATCAGCGCATGGTCGGCGAACCCGGCCAGCGCGAAGTCCAGGTGCACAGCCGCCGCCTCACGCGGATCCTCGCACTCGGCGGCGGCCCGGACAGCCCGGTGCAGCTGATTCGTACGGAACCGCAGCAGCGACGCCTCCTGATCACTCTGCTTGGCGTCCGTCACGTCGTGGAAGAGCCAGCCCACGCCCAGCGGCACGGGCTCCTCCGCCAGCGGTGACGCCAGCCGCACGAACCCACAGCGCCAGCAACGCCGCCGCTCACCGTCCGGCGTACGCACACTTACCCAGATCTCGGCCGGCGCGGGCGGCGCGCCCTCGGCCAGCACATGCGTGAGCGCGCTCTCCAACTCCTCGACACCCTGGGCGAGCAGATCCCCGAGCGGCCGCCCCAGGACGGACGTACGCCCGACACCCAGCGCCCGCGCGGCATGCGCGTTGACCACGGCGGGCCGCAGATCGGCGTCGACGAGCACGACACCCCAGCTCGCGTCCTCGAACAGCGCCTCGCTCAGCGCGATCGACCGCTCCAGGTCGATCTGCGTGTGCACCTCACTGAAAGCGCAGTACAGCCCCGCGGGCTTACCGTCCGGCCCACGCACCGCCGCCGACTGCGTCCGTACGAGCACCCGCCCGCCGTCCTTGGTCAGCAACGCGAACTCGTGCACCTGCCGCCCGGGAGCGTGCATCGCGGCCAGCAGCCGCCCCTCCACCTCCTCGGCGTCGGCACTGCGCACCGCCCACCCGGCGAACCCGTGCCGCCCCACGGCCTCGGCGGCGCTCCACCCGAGGATCCGCTCCGCCTCGCGGTTCCAGTGGGTCACCACCCCGTCCGCGTCGAAGGCACACAGGGCCGCGTCCATCCCGTCGAGCAGCGCGGCCAGCAGATCCGAGCCGTCCGAACCCTCCGGACCGTCCCGCTCGGGCTCGTCCGGCCCGATCTCGTCGGTGGTCCCACTACGCCGGGAAGCACTCACCTGGACCCCCTGCAGGCTGCCGCGTCCGCACGTACGGCACGTCGGTTCGCTCACTAACAATCATCTAACTGGAACGTGACGCAGCACACACCGGGTTCCCACAAGATGAAAAAAATCGTTGTGCGCCGGAAACCCGAGTACCCGGTACCCGGGCAGCACGCGCGCGATGACGGTCGCCACACGTCCGGTCCGTCAACATCTCGAAAAAGCGGTTGATCCGTGGCCTGCGGGTTCTTAGTGTGGCTATCACTTCGGAGAGGAGGTGGTTCGGCAGATGGGTTCATACCGGACGGAAGAGGTGGCTGCGGGCTAGCGGCCCGTCACCCACCGAGTGCGGTGCCGGACCAGCGTGTGCGAGATACACGCAGCCGGCCAATCCAACGCAGTCACCCGACCCGCGAGCTCGCCGGTACGTCCGGCCGGCTTCTCCGCTCAGGCGAAGAGACCCGAGCTCGCGGGTCGTCTGCGTTCTCGGAGCTGCTCAGCGCACGATGTCGCCGTAGCCCTCGATCTCGCGCGGGTCGCGGGAGCCGGGGCCGATGTAGCGGGCGGAGGGGCGGACCAGGCGGCCGGTGCGCTTCTGTTCCAGGATGTGGGCCGACCAGCCGGCCGTGCGGGCGCAGGTGAACATCGAGGTGAACATGTGGGCCGGGACCTCGGCGAAGTCGAGGATGATGGCGGCCCAGAACTCGACGTTCGTGGCGAGGACCCGGTCGGGGCGGCGGGCGTGGAGCTCTGCCAGGGCCGCCTTCTCCAGGGCTTCGGCGATCTCGAAGCGGGGGGCGCCGAGTTCGCGGGCGGTGCGGCGCAGGACGCGGGCTCGCGGGTCTTCGGCGCGGTAGACACGGTGGCCGAAGCCCATCAAACGTTCGCCCTTGTCGAGGGCCTGCTTGACGTAGGCGTCGGCGTCGCCGGTGCGTTCGATCTCCTCGATCATGCCGAGGACGCGGGAGGGAGCGCCGCCGTGCAGCGGGCCGGACATGGCTCCTACGGCGCCGGAGAGGGCGGCCGCGACGTCCGCGCCCGTCGAGGCGATCACGCGGGCCGTGAAGGTGGAGGCGTTCATGCCGTGTTCGGCGGCGGAGGTCCAGTAGGCGTCGACGGCCGCCACGTGCTTGGGGTCGGGCTCGCCGCGCCAGCGGATCATGAAGCGCTCGACGACGGACTGCGCCTTGTCGATCTCCCGCTGCGGGACCATGGGCAGGCCCTGGCCGCGGGCGGACTGGGCGACGTAGGACAGGGCCATCACGGCGGCTCGGGCGAGGTCCGCCCGGGCCTGGGCGGAGTCGATGTCCAGCAGCGGCTTCAGGCCCCACACGGGGGCCAGCATGGCGAGCGCGGACTGGACGTCGACGCGGATGTCGCCGGAGTGCACGGGGATCGGGAAGGGCTCGGCGGGCGGCAGGCCGGGGTTGAAGGCGCCGTCGACGAGCAGTCCCCAGACGTTGCCGAACGAGACCTGGCCCACCAGGTCCTCGATGTCGACGCCCCGGTACCGGAGTGCGCCGCCCTCCTTGTCGGGTTCGGCGATCTCCGTCTCGAACGCGACGACTCCCTCGAGCCCGGGTACGAAGTCGGACATCAGGCGGCTCCTCGTGATGTGTGCGACGGGTGGTGGGATGTTCTGTTGTGCTGCGGCCGGTGTGCTGCGGCCGGTGTGCTGCGGGGTGCGGCGACCACGTGACAGGCGGTGGGTGTGCGGCCGTCCCGCGGATCCACGGTTCGTCTGCGAGAACTCGCGGCCCTGGGCGGTACCTCTGTGATGCCCCGCGCGGTCGGCGGTCACCCGACCGGAACGGCATCAGCACGATAGCCGCGAGTGTCACCCTTGGGGAGATGTCGCGGCACTGGGTGCCACTCAGTGATGAAGGACACCGTGCTGAACGCGGCCCGTGGATACGGCAGGATGACGGCGTGACCGACCGAGACGCCCCCCTCGATCCCGCCTCCATGCGCAAGCAGTACCGCGCCGAGGGGCTGACCGAGGCCGACCTGGCCGCAACGCCCGTCGAGCAGTTCGCGCGCTGGTTCAAGGAGGCCGCGATCGAGGGGCGGCTCTTCGAGCCGAACGCCATGGTCGTCGCCACGGCGGACGCCGAGGGCCGGCCCAGCGCGCGCACGGTGCTGCTGAAGCACTTCGACGAGCAGGGTTTCGTCTTCTACACCAACTACGACTCCCGCAAGGCCCGCGAGCTGGCGGAGAACCCGTTCGTCTCGTTGCTGTTCCCGTGGCATCCGATGGCCCGCCAGGTCATCGTCACGGGCGTGGCACGGCGCACCGGACGGGACGAGACCGCCGCGTACTTCCGCAGTCGCCCGCACGGCTCCCAGCTCGGTGCGTGGGCGAGCGCGCAGTCCTCGGTGATCGCGGACCGCACCGGCCTGGACGCGGCTTACGCGGAGCTGGCCGCCCGCTATCCGGAGGGCGAGCAGGTGCCGGTCCCCTCGAACTGGGGCGGCTTCCGGGTGGCGCCGGAGGCGGTGGAGTTCTGGCAGGGCCGTGAGAACCGGCTGCACGACCGGCTGCGGTACGTGGCGGAGCCGGACGGGAGCTGGCGGGTGGAGCGGCTCAGTCCGTGAGGGCGGGGGCGGCGACCGGGCCGGGAACCGCTGATCCGGTCCTCCGTCAGCCCAGTGCCTCGTCCAGCAGGCTCGCCCACTGCGTCACGACCCGGTCGCGGCGGCCGGCGTCGTCCGTGAGCAGGTTCGCCAGTCCCAGCCCCCGGGCCATGTCGAGCAGGCCCTGGACCGTTTCGCGGACGCCGGGGCGGGATTCGTCGGCGTCGAGCAGGTCCACGGCGATGCGGTGGGTCTCGCGGCCGACGCGGGCTTCCAGTTCCGTCACTCTCGGTCGCAGCTGGTCCTCGTTGGAGGCGGCGACCCACAGGTGGAGGGCGGCGCGGAAGAGGGGGCCGGTGTAGAGGTCGACGAGGGCGGCGACGACGGTCCGGCGGTCGTCTGTGGCGGCGCCCTGGGGGAAGAGGGCGCGCAGGGCGGTGGAGCGTTCTTCGGCGACGTACTCGACCGCCGCGGTGAAGAGGTCTTCGCGGGTCGGGAAGTGGTGCTGGGCGGCGCCGCGGGAGACGCCGGCGCGTTCGGCGACGACGGTGACCGTGGAGCCCGCCCAGCCGTGTTCGGCGAGGCAGGCGACGGCGGCTTCCAGGAGGCGCTGCCGGGTGGCGCGGCTGCGGTCCTGTTTGGGGGCGCGGTCGCCCGGGGGGCGGTCGACCGCGTTCACAGCACCCATGGGGGATCCCGTCGTTCGAGGAAGGCCGTCATGCCCTCGCGGGCGTCCGCGGAGGCGAACAGGCGGGCCGAGAGGGCGGCCAGTTCGTCCGCGTCCTGGTCGAAGGCCTCCAGCACCTTAGCCGTGAGCAGGCGTTTCGTCTCGGCGAGGGCGTGTGGGGAGGCTCGGCGCAGTCCGTCGAGGACGGGGGCGAGGACCTGGTCGACGTCGGCGTGGTCGACGTCGGCGTGGTCGACGTCGGCGTGGTCGACGTCGGCGTGGTCGGCGGCTGCCGTGAGGAGGCCGATGCGGGCGGCCTCGGCCGCGTCGAAGGTCTCGCCGGTGAGGTAGTGGCGGGCGAGGGCGCGGGGGTCGACTCGGGGCAGGAGGGGGAGGGAGATCAGTGCCGGGACGACGCCGATGCGGACCTCGGTGAAGGCGAAGGTGGCGGTGTGGGAGGCGGCCGCGATGTCGCAGGCGCCGAGCAGGCCGAGGCCGCCGGCCCGTACGTGGCCGGTGACGCGGGCCACGACGGGCTTGCGGAGCTCGACGATCTGCCGGAGCAGGGCGACCAGGGCTCTGGGGTCCGGCGGTTCGCGCAGGTCGGCGCCCGCGCTGAAGGTGGTGCCGGTGTGAGTGAGGACGACGGCGCGTACGGCGTCGTCCTTGCCCGCTCGTCGCAGCGCGTCCGCGAGTTCGTGCACGAGCGGGGCGGACAGGGCGTTGCGGTTGTGCGGCGAGTCCAGGGTGAGGGTGGTGATGCCGCGTGCGTGCGTGGGGTGGACCAGGGTGGTCACGTCCGCTCCCTGAGTTGTCGGCGCAGGATCTTTCCGGAGGCGGCACGCGGGACGCCTTCGATGAAGGTGACGTGGCGGACGCGTTTGTAGGGGGCGACGCGTTCGGCGACGTACATCATGACCTCGCCTTCGGAGAGGTCGGTGGCGGCCGGCTGGCGGACCACGTAGGCGTGCGGGCTTTCGTTGCCGTCGTCGTCGTAGACGCCGATGACGGCCGCGTCGGCGATGCCCGGGTGGGTGAGGAGCAGGGCTTCGAGTTCGGCGGGGGCCACCTGGAAGCCCTTGTACTTGATGAGTTCCTTGACGCGGTCGACGACGAACAGCCAGCCGTCGGCGTCGGTGTGGCCGACGTCTCCGGTGTGCAGCCAGCCGTCGGGGTCGATCATCGCGGCGGTGGCGTCGGGGCGGCCGAGGTAGCCCTTCATGACCTGGGGGCCGCGGATGAGGATTTCGCCGGACTCTCCGATGCCGAGGTCCTTGTCGGGGTCGTCGAGGGAGACGATCCGCATCTCGGTGCCGGCGATGAGCCTGCCGACGGTGCCGGCGGGTGCTTCGCGCATGGCGTCGAGGGGGACGACGTGGGTGCCCGGGGACAGTTCGGTCATGCCGTAGGCCTGGCCGACGGGGGGCAGGCCGAGCCGCCCGGAGCAGGCGGCGGCGAGTTTGGCGTCCAGGGGGGCGGCGGCGCTGACGATGTACTGGAGGGACGTCAGGTCGTACTGCGCGACGGCGGGGTGCTTGGCGAGGGCGAGGACGATGGGTGGGGCGACGTACAGGCCGGTGATGCGGTGGTTCTGGATGGCGGCGAGGAAGGTTTCCAGGTCGAAGCGGGGCAGGACGACGACGGTGGCGCCCAGGCGCAGGGGGGCGTTCATGAGGGCTGTCAGGCCGTAGATGTGGAAGAAGGGCAGGACGGCGAGGATGCGGTCGCCGGGGCCGGTTCCCATGGCGGGTTCGAGCTGGGCGAGGTTGGTGGCGATCTGGCGGTGGGTGAGCATCACGCCCTTGGGTGTGCCGGTGGTGCCGGACGAGTACGGGAGGGCGGCCACGTCCTGCTCGGGGTCGATGTCGATCTGCGGTTCCGGGGCCGCCGACGCCAGCATGCCGATGAGCGAGCGGTGTCCGGGGGCGCTGTCGCAGACGAAGATCTCCCGGACGCCGCCGGCGAGTTCGGCGGCCCTGCGGGCGGTCTGCAGGAGCGGTGAGACGGTGATGATCCAGCGGGCGGCGGAGTCGGTGAGCTGCTTGGCGAACTCCTCCGGGGTGGCGAGGGGGTGCACGGTCGTGACGGGGGCTCCCGCGCGGGTGGCGGCGTAGAACGCGGTCGGGAAGGCGATCGTGTTGGGGCTGTGCAGGGCGAGGACGTCGCCCTTGCGGACGCCGGCATCGGCGAGGGCGGCGGCGACGCGGCGGTGGAAGCGGTCCAGTCGGCCGTAGGTGAGCGTGGTGCCGTCGGTGCCGTCGATGAGCGCGGGCGTGTCACCGAACTCGGCGGCCCGGCCGAGCACCGCCTCGTGGATGGGGAGTTCTACGGGCGGGACGTCTGCGTACTCGCTGCGGAACACGGTTCCTCCTCGCGCGGCACCTGCCGGTCAGTACGACTTGGGCAGGCCCAGGGTCTGGTGGGAGACGTAGTTGAGAATCATCTCCCGGCTCACCGGAGCAATACGAGCCACGCGCGCGGCTGTTATCAACGAGGCGAGCCCGAACTCGCGCGTGAGGCCGTTCCCGCCGAGCGTGTGCACCGCCTGGTCGACCGCCTTCACGCAGGCCTCCCCGGCGGCGTACTTGGCCATGTTGGCGGCTTCGCCCGCGCCCGCGTCGTCGCCGGCGTCGTAGAGGTGGGCTGCTTTCTGCATCATCAGGCGGGCGAGTTCGAGGTCGATGTGCGCCTGGGCGAGGGGGTGTGCGATGGCCTGGTGGGCGCCGATGGGGGTGTTCCAGACGGTGCGGCCGCGGGCGTAGGTGACGGCTTGTGCGAGTGCGTAGCGGCCCATGCCGATGGCGAAGGCGGCGGTCATGACGCGTTCGGGGTTGAGGCCGGCGAAGAGCTGGAGGAGGCCGGCGTCCTCGTCGCCCACGAGTGCGTCCGCGGGGAGCCGTACGTCGTCGAGGGTGAGCTCGAACTGCTTTTCCGCGGCGGCGAGTTCCATGTCGATGCGGTGGCGGGTGAAGCCGGGTGTGTCGCGGGGGACGATGAAGAGGCAGGGCTTGAGGCTGCCGGTGCGGGCGTCCTCGGTGCGGCCGACGATGAGGGTGGCGTCGGCGATGTCGACGCCGGAGATGAAGACCTTGCGGCCGGTGAGGAGCCAGTCCCCGGTGTCGGGGTCGCGGCGGGCCGTGGTGGTGATGCGGTGGCTGTTGGAGCCGGCGTCGGGTTCGGTGATGCCGAAGGCCATGGTTCGGGTGCCGTCGGCGAGTCCGGGGAGCCAGTGCTGTTTCTGGGCGTCCGTGCCGAAGCGGGCGATGACGGTGCCGCAGATGGCCGGGGAGACGACCATCATGAGCAGGGGGCAGCCGGCGGCGCCGAGTTCTTCGAGGACGATGGAGAGTTCGGCGATGCCGCCGCCTCCGCCGCCGTATGTCTCCGGCAGGTTGACGCCGAGGTAGCCCAGCTTGGCTGCCTCCAGCCAGAGTTCCTGGGGGTGGCGGTTTTCGGCGATGACGGTGGTCATGTAGTCGCGGCCGTAGCGTTTGCCCAGTGCGGCTACTGCTTCTCGTAGGGCCTTGTGTTCTTCGGATTCCGTGGTGGGTGGCATGGGACTCCTTCCGGGTGCGGGTCGTCCGTGGCTGGTCGCGCAGTTCCCCGCGCCCCTTCAGGTCGGCTGTACGACCGCGAGCAATGAGCCCACCGTCACCTGTTGGCCAGGCACAACGTCCAAGGCGCTCAAGGTTCCTGTGACGGGCGCGGTGATCTTGTGTTCCATCTTCATGGCCTCCAGCCACAGCAGGGGCTGGCCCGCCTGGACGGCGGAGCCGGGCTCCACACCCTCGGCCAGCCGCACCACCGTGCCCGGCATGGGGGCCACCAGGGAGCCGGGGGCCAGGTGGGCCGTCGGGTCGGGGAAGCGGGGCAGGGCCCGCAGGGTGGTGTTGTTGACGTGCACCTCGTCGCCGTGGCGGGCCACCGTGAACTTCCGTCGTACGCCGTCCACTTCCAGGACGACGAGATCCGCGGCGGCGTGGACGACGCGCACTCCGTCCGCCTCCAGGCCGGCCCGGGTGTGCCGGTAGTGGACCTCGTGCTCCTCCCCCGCCATCGCGTAGCGCTTGGTCTGCGGCTGGGAGGGGACGTTGCGCCAGCCTCCGAAGCGGGAGCGGCCGTGGGCGTCGGCGAGGGCGGCGGCCAGGGGGGCGTGGGGTTCGGGGGCGGAGGCGGTGAGTTCGGGCAGATGGCGGTCGTAGAAGCCCGTGTCCATGCGGGCGGTGGTGAACTCCGGGTGCCGTAGCGACCGTACGAGGAGGTCCCGGTTGGTGAGGGGGCCGTGGAGTGTGGCTCGCTCCAGGGCGCCCGCGAGTCTGCGGACGGCTTCCGCGCGGGTGGGGGCGTGGGCGACGACCTTGGCGAGCATGGGGTCGTAGTGGACGCCGATGGAGTCGCCGTCCTCGTAGCCGGTGTCCAGCCGGACGCCTTCCGGGACGGTCAGGCGGTGCAGGGTGCCGGTCTGGGGGGTCCAGTCGTTCGCCGGGTCCTCGGCGTACAGGCGGGCCTCCACGGCGTGGCCACGCGCGCGTGGGGGTTCGTTCTCGAGGGGGTGGCCTTCTGCGACGCGGATCTGCCGGGCCACCAGGTCGATGCCGAAGACGGCTTCGGTGACGGGGTGTTCGACCTGGAGGCGGGTGTTCATCTCCAGGAAGTGGGGTGTGCCGTCGGCGATCAGGAACTCGACCGTGCCGGCGCCCACGTAGTCGACGGCGCGGGCGGCGCGTACGGCCAGGGTGTGCAGTTCCTCGGCGAGCCCGTCGGGCAGGGCGGGTGCGGGCGCCTCCTCGATCACCTTCTGGTGGCGGCGCTGGAGGGAGCAGTCGCGGGTGCCGAGCGCCCACACCGTGCCGTGTGTGTCGGCGAGCACCTGGACCTCGACGTGGCGTCCGTTCTCCACGTACGGCTCGACGAACACCTCTCCGTCGCCGAAGGCGCTCGCGGCCTCGGCGCGCGCGGCCTCCAGCGCGGAGTCCAGGTCCTGCGGACGGCGCACGATCCGCATGCCGCGCCCTCCGCCGCCCGCCGCCGCCTTCACCAGGACGGGCAGGTCGGTCTCGGTGACGTCGCGCAGGGGTTCGAGGCCCATCAGCTTCTTGGCGTGGATCTTGGACGCCATCGCCTCGATCGCCCCCGGCGGCGGGCCGATCCAGACCAGGCCGGCGTCCAGGACGGCGCGGGCGAAGCCGGCGTTCTCGGAGAGGAAGCCGTAGCCGGGGTGCACGGCGTCCGCGCCGGCGGCGACGGCGCCCTTCACGATCAGGTCGCCGCGCAGATACGTGTCGGCGGGCGCCGCGCCCGGCAGTCGTACCGTCGCGTCGGCCACGCGCGCGTGGAGGGCGTTCTCGTCGGCGTCCGAGTGCACGGCGACCGTCCGGATGCCCAGTTCACGGCAGGTGCGGAAGATGCGGCAGGCGATCTCGCCCCGATTGGCGACCAGCAGTGTCGAAATCATGGGTCTCACATCCGGAAGACGCCGAAGCCACCGCGCGCGCCCTCGTAGGGCGCCGTGTGGATCGCGGACAGGCACAGGCCGAGGACGGTACGGGTATCGCGCGGGTCGATGACGCCGTCGTCGTACAGCCGCCCGGACAGGAACATCGGCAGGGACTCGGACTCGATCTGCTGCTCCACCATGGCGCGCAGGGCGGCGTCGGCGTCCTCGTCGTACGGCCGGCCCTTCGCGAGCGCGGACTGCCGGGCGACGATCGAGAGGACACCGGCGAGCTGCTGGGGGCCCATGACGGCGGACTTGGCGCTGGGCCAGGCGAAGAGGAAGCGGGGGTCGTAGGCGCGGCCGCACATGCCGTAGTGGCCGGCGCCGTAGGAGGCGCCCAGGAGGACCGACAGGTGCGGGACCTTCGAGTTGCTGACCGCGTTGATCATCATCGCGCCGTGCTTGATGATGCCGCCCTGCTCGTACTCCTTGCCGACCATGTAGCCGGTGGTGTTGTGCAGGAAGAGCAGCGGGATGTCGCGCTGGTTGGCGAGCTGGATGAACTGGGCGGCCTTCTGGGACTCCTCGCTGAAGAGCACCCCTTGGGCGTTCGCCAGTACTCCCACGGGATAGCCGTGCAGGGTGGCCCACCCGGTGACCAGGCTCGTCCCGTACAGCGGTTTGAACTCGTCGAAGTCGGAGGCGTCGACGATCCGGGCGACGACCTCGCGCGGGTCGAAGGGGGTCCTGAGGTCACCGGGGACGATCCCCAGGAGCTCGTCCTCGTCATACTTGGGAGGGAGGGCCGGCCCTGGATCGCCGTAGGCCTTGCGGTGGTTGAGGCGGGCCACCACGCGCCTGGCCTGGTGCAGGGCGTCCGGCTCGTCGACGGCGAAGTGGTCGGCGAGGCCCGACACGCGCGCGTGCATCTCCGCGCCGCCCAGCGACTCGTCGTCGCTCTCCTCGCCGGTGGCCATCTTCACGAGCGGCGGCCCGCCGAGGAACACCTTCGCGCGCTCCTTGACCATGATCACGTGGTCGGACATGCCGGGGATGTACGCGCCGCCCGCGGTCGAGTTGCCGAAGACGACCGCGACGGTGGGGATCCCGGCGGCGGAGAGCCGGGTGAGGTCCCGGAAGATCGCGCCCCCGGGGATGAAGATCTCCTTCTGGGAGGGCAGGTCGGCCCCGCCGGACTCCACCAGGCTGATGCAGGGCAGCCGGTTGGCGAGCGCGATGTCGTTGGCGCGGAGGGCCTTCTTCAGCGACCAGGGGTTGCTGGCGCCGCCGCGCACGGTCGGGTCGTTGGCGGTGATCAGGCACTCCACGCCCTCGACGACACCGATGCCGGTGATCAGGGAGGCGCCCACCGCGTACTCGCTGCCCCAGGCGGCCAGCGGCGACAGTTCCAGGAAGGGCGTGTCGGGGTCCAGGAGCAGTTCGACGCGTTCGCGGGCGAGGAGCTTGCCGCGCTGCCGGTGCCGGGCGACGTACTTCTCGCCGCCGCCGGCGAGCGCCTTCGCGTGCTCGGCGGTCACCTGGTCCAGCTTGGCGAGCATGGCCTCGCGGTTGGCCCGGAAGTCGGCGCCGGCGGTGTCCAGGGTGGAGCTGATGACCGTCACAGGAGGGCCTCCGGGATGTCCAGGTGGCGGGAGCGCAGCCATTCGCCCAGGGCCTTGGCCTGCGGGTCGAAACGGTGCTGTGCGGCGACGCCCTCGCCGAGGATGCCCTCGACGAGGAAGTTGAGGGCGCGCAGGTTGGGCAGGGTGTGCCGGGTGACGTTCAGTTCGCGGCTTTCGGGGATCAGCTGCCGGAACCGGTCGGCGGTCAGTTCGTGGGCGAGCCACCGCCAGGCGTCCTCGGTGCGGGCCCAGACCCCGACGTTGGCGTCCCCGCCCTTGTCCCCGCTGCGGGCGCCGGCGACCAGGCCGAGCGGGGCGCGTCGCACCGGCCCTGCGGGGAGCGGCTCGGGCAGCGGCGGCTCGGGAACGCTGTCGAGGACGAGGGTGTCGTGGGCCGGCGCCACGGGGATCCGGCGGCCGTCGTGGAGGACGGCCGCCTGGCCGACGTCGGTGTGCGGGACGTAGGCCGCCTCGAAGATCCCGTAGGGCGTGCCCTTGCCCGGGGGTGCCAGCACGTGGAAGCCGGGGTAACTGGCGAGCGCCAGCTCGACGGCGGCTCCGCTCAGCACCCGGCCGACGTTCTCCTGGACGGGGTCCCGCACGACGAGCCGCAGCAGCGCGCTCGCGGTCTCCTCGGAGTCGGCGTCGGGCCGGTCGGTGCGCACGAGGTCCCAGTCGACGCGCTCGGGACGGGACGTGGCGAACGCGGCCCGCATCTGCTGCCGCACCAGCGCCGCCTTGGACTCGATCTCCAGCCCGGTGAGGACGAAGACGACCTCGTTGCGGAAGCCGCCGAGGCGGTTGACGCCGACCTTGAGCGTCGCAGGCGGGGCCTCGCCCCGGACGCCGTCGATCCGCACCCGGTCGGGGCCCTCCTGGGTGAGCCGTGCGGTGTCGAGGCGGGCGGTGACGTCCGGTCCCGGATAGCGGGCCCCGGCCGTCTCGTACAGCAGCTGGGCCGTCACCGTGCCGAGGTCGACCAGGCCGCCGGTGCCGGGGTGCTTGGTGATGACGCTGTCGCCGTTCTCGTGGAGCTCGGCGAGGGGGAAGCCGGGGCGGGTGGCGCCGCCCTCGCCGAAGAAGGCGTAGTTGCCGCCGGTGGCCTGGGCTCCGCACTCCAGCACGTGCCCCGCGACGACGGCCCCCGCCAGCTTGTCGTACTCCTGCGGTCCCCAGCCGAAGTGCGCGACGGCGGGTCCGGTGACCAGCGCGGCGTCCGTCACCCGCCCGGTGACGACGATGTCCGCGCCCTCCCGCAGGCAGGCCGCGATGCCGAAGCCGCCGAGGTAGGCGTGGGCGGCGAGGCTGTCCGGGTACCGGTCCTTCAGGTCGTCGCCCTCGACGTGCGCGACCCGGACGGGGATGCCCAGCCGGTCGGCCAGCTCCCGTACGGCACGGGCGAGTCCGGCCGGGTTGAGCCCGCCGGCGTTGGTGACGAGCCGCACGCCCCGCTCGTGCGCGAGCCCCAGGCAGTCCTCCAGCTGGCGCAGGAAGGTGCGGGCGTACCCGGTGCCCGGGTCCTTGAGCCGGTCCCGGCCGAGGATGAGCATCGTCAGCTCGGCGAGGTAGTCGCCGGTGAGGACGTCGAGTTCGCCGCCGGTGAGCATCTCGCGCATCGCGTCGAAGCGGTCGCCGTAGAAGCCGGAGGCGTTGCCGATGCGCAGGGGTGTCACCGGCCGGCTCCTTCGGGGGCGCGTCCGGTGCCGGGCGGGCCCGCGAAGGCCTGGGCGACGTCCAGCCAGCGGTCGGCGTCGGGGCCGTCGGCGCGCAGGGCGAGGTCGGCGCGGTGGGCACGCTGGGTGACCAGGAGACAGAAGTCGAGGGCGGGCCCGGTGACCCGCTGAGCGGCGTCCTCGGGCCCGTACGACCACATGTCACCGCCCGGGCCGGCGAGTTCGACGCGGAACTCCTCGGCCGGCGGGGTCAGTCCGTGCGCCCCGAACGCGAAGTCCCGGGTGCGCACGCCGATGCGGACGACGTGCCGGAGCCGGTCGGTGGGGATACGGGTGGCTTGCAGCGCGTCCGCGACGTCCTGGCCGTGGGCCCAGGTCTCCATCAGGCGGCCGGTGGCCATGGAGGCCGCGGACATGGGCGGGCCGTACCAGGGGAAGCGGGCACCGGGCGGTGCGGAGCGCAGGGCCGCGTCGAGTGCGGTACGGCCCTCGCGCCACCGGGAGAGCAGGTCGGCGGGCGCGAGCCGGGCGCCCTCCTCCGCGCCCTCGTCGACGAAGGAGCCGGGGGCGGCGAGCGCCTTCTCCACCAGGCCCCGGAACGCGTCCTCGTCGGTGACCGCGAGCAGCGCCGAGCGGTCGGTCCAGGCGAGGTGCGCGATCTGGTGGGCGATGGTCCAGCGGGGGGCGGGGGTGGCGAGGGCCCATTGCTCCGGGCTCAACTCGGCGACGAGCCGGTCGAGTTCCTCGCTCTCGGCACGCAGGTCTGCGAACACGGGCGTCGGGTCGGCCATGGGGGGAGCATGGCAGCGGGCCAAGAAACAAGCAAGCATGCTTGCATGAATTTCCGCGAGGGACTTCGGTTCTCAGTCGACGACCGCGGTCGCCTCCACCTCCACCAGGTGCTCGGGGATGTCCAGCGCGGCGACGCCCAGCAGGGTGCCCGGGGGTACGGGGGTGACGCCCAGCTTCGCGGACGCCCGAGCGACGCCTTCCAGGAACAGGGGCATCTTGTCGGGGGTCCAGTCGACGACGTAGACGGTCAGTTTCGCGACGTCGTCGAAGGATGCGCCGATGCCGGCCAGGGCGGTGCCGACGTTGAGTTGACTTGCACCTTGCCCTGAAGGGCGAGGATTCTGGCCTTCTCGATCGTTGCTGTGCCGCTACGCGACACAGGGTGCGGTCGAGGATCCGTGGCTTCCTGTTTCTTCGCGCTGTGCCGGGATTGCTCCAGGTCTTACCGGCGCTCCGCAGGCCGATACCGCC
>NZ_JBVIPA010000030.1:41577-119081 GCF_055578365.1 Streptomyces sp. NPDC033131 | reverse complement strand
CTGTGGAGACGGTGTAAGACCTCAACGGGAGTCTTCCCGGACGGGGCGGTCGTCGGTGAAGCAGGAAACCCGGCGGGCGACCGCTGGAATCCCCCACTTTTAGGCGGGGGAGGAAGTCAAGCCCATGGTTGTGTCCCGCGTGCGCGCCGTGCGCCGTACGGCGACTGCCGCCGTTCGGCTGTCGCTCGTTCGCGGGGTCAATAAGAACTGGGTCCGTGAACCGAGTCAACACGGTTCACAAAATGTCGTGTGTACACGGCCGTGAATGGGTAGATCTTGAGTACGTCGGTATGCTCGGCGCCACACACGCGGGACCGTGGGAACGAAGACGACGCGGGACGACGAGGGGAGCCGGCGGTGCAGGACAACGCGACAGAGGTGACCGCCGCCGGGATCGCACGGCTCGCCGGCGTGGGCCGAGCCGCCGTGAGCAACTGGCGACGTCGGCACGCCGACTTCCCCAAGCCGGTCGGCGGCACCGAGACCAGCCCGTCCTTCGCCCTTGCCGAGGTCGAGGCCTGGCTGCGCCACCAGGGGAAACTCGCCGAGGTCCCGCTGCGGGAACGCGTCTGGCAACAGCTCGCAGGGCATCCCGATGGCCCGGTCACGGCACTCACCCACGCCGGCTGTGTCCTGCTCCTGATCCACGACCGGCCCACGGTCTGGCTCGAGGTGAGCGCCGGCTCCGACGAACGGCTGGCCGCGATGCTGCCCGGCGCGCTGGAGCAGGTGCTCGTGCCGCGCTTCGGGGCGCTGCGGGGCAGGCGTGGTGGCGGCGGCGGAAGTGACCGAAGTGACGGAAGTGGTGGCAGCGGCGTTGGGGGTGCTGGCGGGCGGGGTGTTGACCCGCAGCCGGGTGTGAACTCGCCGCAACCCGTGAACAGCCCAGATGCTGTGAACACCCCGGCGACCGCTCACGCCGCACCGGCTCCCGGTGGCCCGCACACGGCAACCCCGGTTCACGACTCCAGCGCTGTGAACTCACCGGGTGCCGTGAACACCGGCGGGGGTGTCAACACGGCCGGGGCCGTGAACACCGGCGGCGGCACGAACCTCGCCGGAGGCGTGAACTCCGAATGGGGCGTGAACTTCGCCGGAGGCATGAACTCCGCCGGGGCCGTAAACGCCGCCACCCCCGCCATTCACGCCCCCAGCGGCCCGGCCCTCCTCCCCTCCGCCCCCCTCCTCCGCGGCGCCGCCGAGCTCGCCGCCGAGTTGGGGGCACGCCAGGCGTTCGAGTTCCTGCTCGGCCGGCACCTCGACGCCAACCCGCGCCAGTACACGCTCACCCCCGGTGAACTCGCCGGTCTCATGGCCGACCTGGCCGGCCCCGCGCGTACCGTCCTCGATCCGGCCTGCGGTACCGGCGCCCTGCTGCGCGCCGTCACCCCGCGCCCCGACCAGGAGCTGTACGCCCAGGACAGCGCCCCGGACCTCGCCGCGCTGACCGCGCTCCGGCTCGCGCTGCACGCCCGGGTGAGCGTGCGCGCCGCCGCCGGCGACACCCTGCGCGCCGATGCCCACCCGGGACTGCAGGCCGACGCCGTCCTGTGCCATCCGCCGTTCAACGAGCGCAACTGGGGTCACGACGAGCTCGCCTACGACCCGCGCTGGGAGTACGGCTTCCCGGCGCGCAACGAGTCCGAGCTGGCCTGGGTGCAGCACGCGCTCGCCCGCCTCAAGGACGGCGGCACCGCCGTCCTCCTCATGCCGCCCGCCGCGGCCTCCCGTCGCTCCGGCCGCCGTATCCGCGCCGACCTGCTGCGCCGCGGTGCGCTGCGGGCCGTCCTCGCGCTGCCGGTCGGTTCGGCACCGCCGTACAACATCCCGCTCCACCTGTGGGTGCTGCGCCGGCCCGTGAAGGCGCCCGCGCAGCCCGAGGTGCTGCTCGCCGACGCGGGACAGTTCGCCACCGAGGGGCGCGGCGGGCCGGACTGGCGGGCGGTGCGCGACGCCCTGCTCGACGCCTGGCGTGCCTTCGACAAGGCGGGCCGCCTCACCGAACGTCCCGGCCTGGCCCGTTCCCTGCCCGTCATCGAGCTCCTGGACGACGACGTGGACTTCTCCCCGGCCCGCCACCTGCCGCCCCCGGCGGCGGCCGACGGCGCCGAGGCGCTCAGCGCGGTGCGCGAGCGCCTGGGCGAAACCCTGCGCCTGACCGCCGACCTCACCCCGCCCCCCGCGACCCCCGCACAGCCCGCGCGCTGGCCGCTCACCACCGTCGGCGAACTCGCGCGCGGGGGCGCGCTGGTGATGCGGACCGGCGGAAACGGCGGCCCCGCGCGCGTGCGCGTTCTCACCGACCATGACGTCCTCGCCGGGACGGCACCCTCCGGGACGCTTCCCGAGAGCGACGAGGAGGCCGTCCTCATGGAGGCGGGCGACGTCGTGGTGCCGGTGCTCGGCGGCGGCTCGGTGACGCGCGTGATCGACGGCGCCACGGCCGGCGCCGCCCTGGGGCGCAACCTCGTACTCCTGCGCCCCGATCCCGCGGCGCTCGACCCGTGGTTCCTGGCCGGCTTCCTGCGCGGCACCGCCAACAACCGCCAGGCCAGCAGCTACGCGTCCACCGCCACGCGCCTCGACGTGCGCCGCCTCCAGCTGCCCCGGCTGCCGCTGGACGAGCAGCGGCGCTACGGAGCGCGCTTCCGAGCCCTCGACGAATTCGAGGGGGCGATCCGCCGCGCGGGCCGGCTCGGGGAGCAGCTGGTGCGCGGGATGTACGACGGCCTGACGGACGGGACGGTCGCCCCCGGCTGAGCCGGAGTGATCAGCATGACAACGGTTCGGTACAACCCAGGACCGCTTGTCCGTGTCGGCCTATACGCTCGAAGCCACAATCGTGCGACCGGCGTTGCCCGACGCCGGCCGCCTTGGTGCGCTCGCCTCGGTGCGCTCGCCTCAGACATCAGGAGCTGTCATGCATGGCCACGGCTACACGCAGCCGGTGAGGAAGCCACCTCCGACGGGGTGGCTGGTCTTCGTGCGCGTGCTGTTCGTGGCGATCTCGGTCCTCACCATCGGCATCCTGGCCTGGACGATGCTGCTGCGCCTGGCGATCGTCACGCGCAAGGGGCTCGACTGGGGCCTGTTCGTGGCCGCGGGCGTGGCCGACTTCCTCGCGCTCGTGCTGCTCGGCACCGAGCCGGGCGAGGAGGTCCACACCGTGGGCGGCTGGACCGGGATAGGACTCCTCCTGGGCACGCTCGTGGCCGCGACCGCGTACTACCTCGCGGCGGACGTACGCCACTTCCACCAGCTCCGCTACGGCGTCTACGCACCGCAGGGCGCACCGCCACCCGCACCGGCCCAGACGTACGGCTACCCGCAGCACGCGACGCCAGGACCGTCGCCGTACACCGCGACGACCGTGCCGCAGACGCCAGGGCCCGTGCAGAGGCCGCAGACGCCCCAGCCCGCGCAGCCGCCCCTGCCGACCTCCCCGCCGCCCCAGCGCCCCGCGCCCGCCCGCATCGACCAGGTGCGCGCCGAGCTCGACGAGCTCAGTGACTATCTGCGCCGCCAGGACGGCCACCACGACGGCAACCACGAGGGCGGAAGGTGAGCGTGGCGACAGGACGTGTCGTCGGCGGCCGCTATGAACTGTCCACCCTCATCGGGCAGGGCGGCATGGGCCAGGTCTGGACGGCCTACGACCAGCGGCTAGACCGGCGTGTGGCGGTGAAGCTGTTGCGCCCCGACAAGGTGGCCGGCCAGGAGGCGGACGAGCTGCGGCGCCGCTTCGTGCGCGAGTGCCGGGTGACCGCGCAGGTCGACCATCCCGGGCTGGTCACGGTCCACGACGCGGGCAGCGAGGGCGAGGAACTGTTCCTCGTCATGCAGTACGTCGACGGCGCCGACCTCTCCGACCACCTCGCCGAGCACGACCCGTACCCGTGGCAGTGGGCGGTCGCCGTCGCCGCGCAGCTGTGCGCCGTGCTGAGCGCCGTGCACGCCGTGCCGATCGTCCACCGCGACCTGAAGCCGCGCAACGTGATGGTGAAGCAGGACGGCACGGTCACCGTCCTCGACCTCGGCGTCGCCTCCGTCATGGACACCGACACCACCCGTCTCACCCACACCGGCTCACCCATCGGCTCGCCCGCCTACATGGCCCCCGAGCAGGCGATGGGCGGCGCCGTCGGCCCGTACACCGACCTGTACGCCCTCGGCGTACTCCTGCACGAGCTGCTCAGCGGAGACGTCCCCTTCGCGGGCTCGACGGCGCTCGGTGTGCTGCACCGGCACCTGTACGAGCCGCCGCTGCCCGTGCGCCGCATCCGTCCCGAAGTCCCCGAGCCCCTCGAAGCGCTCGTCCTGCGCCTGCTCGCCAAGGACCCGCAGCACCGCCCGGCCTCCGCGCAGGACGTGTACGAGGAGCTGTCGCTGCTCCTGCCCGCGCGCGGGATGCCCACAGGGGCGCCCCTCGACCCCACCCGACCCTTCCTGCGCCCGCACGCCCCGTGGCCGGACCGCGCGCGCACGCCCGCGCCGCAGCCCGCCCCCGCCGCACCCGTGGCGCCCGCCGCCGAGAAGCCGGACGTCGCCCGGGCCGTCGACGAGGTCAAGCGCCTCCTCGGCGAGGGCCGCATCACCCAGGCCGTCGACATCCTCGGCGCGATCCTGCCCGCCGCGGCCGAACAGCACGGCGAGCACTCGCCGGTCGTCCGCACCCTGCGCAAGCAGTACGCGGCCACCCTCATGGACGACGGCCAGTACCGGCGCGCGCTGCCCGAACTGCGCCGCCTCGCCGAAGAACGCGCCGCCGAGGCCGGCCAGTCCGACCCGCAGTCGCTCCGTTTCCGCTACGAGGCCGCCCAGTGCCTGGAGCAGCTCGGCGAACCGGCGGCGGCGCTCGCGGAGTACCGGGCACTGCTGCCGTACTACGAGAACCAGTACGTGGCGGGCGACCCCGAGCTCGCCCACGAGGTCCGCCGCCGCATCGGACACCTCCTCCTCGCCCTCGGCGACCGCGCCGCCGCCCACGACACGCTGCTGCGGCTGCTGCACGACACGGAGCGGCTACGCGGCCCCGGGCACCCCCTCGCGGCGGAGATCCGCCGGACCCTGGAGTGGCTGGGACAGGTGCGCGGCTAGGAGTGCGGCCGGGTGTGCTGCCAACGCTCGGGCAGCGAACGCACTGCCAGTCGGTACAGGCAGTCCCGTACAGCCAGTTCGGTTCTGCCGGTTCGGTGCGACCGGGGTGGGTCACACAGATGTCCGGCCATCGTCAGGCCGGGAAGCGCGGATATCTCGCGTGGGCCGTCGCGGGAGCGCCGGGGCCGCGAAGCCGCGGCGGTGCCGGAAGTCCTGGTGAATCGTTGGTCGAATGGGTTGGCCAGAGCTTGCCCACTGCCTACCATCGATCACCGCAAGACCTTGTGCACCGCCGCACAAACTCCTCGGGAGGCTTCCTTGCACCGCCGCCGTCGCACCGCGCTCCTCCTCTCCGCCGCGATCGTCGCGGCCCCCCTCCTCACCGCCTGCGGAAACGATGCGCATCCCGGCGCGGCAGCCGTCGTCGGCGGTCAGCGGATCACCGTCTCCCAGCTGGAAACCCGGGTGAGCGAGGTACGCGCGGCGCAGCGGGCGGCGGTGCCGGACGACGCCCAGTACGAGCAGGCCATCGCCAAGACGGGCACGCTCACCCGCGACACCCTGCACAACATGGTCCTGGAGCGGGTGCTGCAGCGCGCCGCCGAGGACGCGGGCGTGACCGTCAGCCGCAAGGAGATCCAGCAGATGCGCAGCGGCCTGGAGCAGCAGACCGGCGGCGCCGAGGCCCTGGAGGCTGCCTGGCTGCAGCAGTACGGCATCGCCCCCGAGCGCCTCGACGAGAACCTCCGCCTCCAGCTGGAGGCCCAGAAGCTCGCCACCCAGCTCGGCACGAACACCGGCGATCCGGCCTTCTGGAACGCCCTGGCCAAGGCGTCCAGGAAACTGAACGTCGACCTCAACCCGCGCTACGGCGCCTGGGACGTCAACAAGAGCAGCCGCGTCGACACGAAGACACCGTGGCTGCGCGAGGTCACGTCGACACAGACGGCATAGCCGCAGGGCGGGGATCATTCATACGATCGCACTGCACCTCTCCGCCCTGTGGATAACTGATCGCCTCGTCGGCGGCGTGCGTTAGCTTCGAATCGTGAACGCAACCAGCCCCGAAGCCGCCACCGGCCGCATCGTCCTCCTCACCACCAGCCACCGCGTCGCGCCCGGCCTGCTGTCCTGGCCCGCCTGGCAGGCACTGCACGCCGCCGACCGGGTGCTGTGCGCGGACGGCGCGCACCCGCAGCTGCCCTACCTGCGCGAGGCGGGCATAGCGGTCGACCAGGCGTCGCCGACCGCCGAGGAACTGGTCGACGCCTGCGCCGGAGGGCGGACGGTGGTCGTGGTCGCCACCGGTGAGGGGGAGCCGGCCCTCACGGACGGCCTGGCACGCCTCGCGGGCTCCGGCCGCGTCCACATGCCCGACCTGGAGTTGCTCCCGGCCTCCTACGACCTGCCGGGCGCCCGCCTCCTCGACCTCGTCCAGGTCATGGACCGCATCCGCGCCGAGTGCCCCTGGTCGTCCCAGCAGACCCACAAGGGCCTGGCGAAGTACGGCATCGAGGAGGCGTACGAACTCGTCGAGGCCATCGAGGAGGGCGACCGCGACGAACTGCGCGAGGAACTGGGCGACGTCCTGCTCCAGGTCGTCTTCCACTCCCGTATCGCGGAGGAGGACCCCGACGCCCCCTTCTCCGTCGACGATGTCGCCGGCGGCATCGTCACCAAGCTCATCCACCGCCACCCGCACGTCTTCGGCGACGAGACGGCCACGACCCCCGAGGAGGTCAAGGAGCACTGGCTGCGCACCAAGGCGATAGAGAAGCAGCGGGAGTCGGTGACGGACGGTGTCCCCCTCGGCCAGCCCGGCCTCGCCCTTGCGGCGAAGCTGGCGTCGAGAGTGCGCACGGCCGGTCTGGAAGTCCCGCTGCCCCCGACCGAGGGCATCGGCTACGACCTGCTCGCCCTGGCGGTGCGGGCGGAGGCGGAGGGCGTGGACCCGGAGGCGGCACTGCGCGTCGCCGCACGGGCGTACCGGGACGCGGTTCGGGCTGCTGAAGGGCTCGGCGACTAGCCCCGACGCCTCCTCGGGATTCGTACCGGCCCACGGGGCTGCTGCCGCGAAAGCAGGCGGCCGGGGCGGCCGGGGCAGCCACGGCAGCCCAGGAAGCAGAGGAAGGCAAGGAACAAACGCACAAGGCCCCTCCGCCCACCCCACCGGCCTCCCGAAGCGCTGCCCGGCCCCCAAGCCCAACCCTCCCCCCGGCGTCCCCCGCCGTCTCTCCGGCGTCCCCCCGCCGTCTCTCCGGATACCGTCAAGGAGTGACCGACCAGCCCGCCCCCTCGGACTCTGCCCCGGAACTCTTCACCTGGGAGTTCGCGACGGATCCCTACCCCGCCTACGCATGGCTGCGTGAGAACGCCCCCGTGCACAGAACCAGACTCCCCAGCGGCGTGGAGGCCTGGCTGGTCACCCGGTACGTGGACGCCAAGCAGGCCCTCGCCGACCCGCGTCTGTCGAAGAATCCGGCGCATCACGACGAGCCCGCCCACGCCAAGGGCAAGACCGGCATCCCCGGTGAGCGCAAGGCCGAGCTGATGACCCATCTGCTCAACATCGACCCGCCGGACCACACGAGGCTCCGTCGGCTCGTCTCCAAGGCGTTCACCCCCAGACGCGTCGCCGAGTTCGCCGACCGGGTTCAGGAACTCACCGACCACCTCATCGACCAGTTCGCCGAGAAGGGCAGCGCCGACCTCATCCACGAGTTCGCCTTCCCCCTGCCCATCTACGCGATCTGCGACCTGCTCGGCGTCCCCCGCGAGGACCAGGACGACTTCCGGGACTGGGCGGGAATGATGATCCGTCACGGCGGAGGGCCTAGGGGCGGTGTGGCGCGGTCGGTGAAGAAGATGCGGGGCTATCTCGCCGAGCTCATCCACCGCAAGCGGGAGGCGCTCCCGGAGACCGCAGCCCCCGGCGAGGACCTCATCTCCGGCCTCATCCGCGCCTCCGACCACGGCGAGCACCTTTCGGAGAACGAGGCCGCGGCCATGGCCTTCATCCTTCTGTTCGCCGGGTTCGAGACCACTGTCAACCTCATAGGCAACGGCACGTACGCCCTCCTCACCCACCCCGAGCAGCGAGACCGGCTCCAGAAGTCCCTCGCCGCCGGTGAACGGGGTCTGCTGGAGACCGGGGTGGAGGAACTGCTCCGCTACGACGGCCCCGTCGAGCTCGCCACGTGGCGGTTCGCGACCCAGCCGCTCAAGGTCGGTGGGCAGGACATCACGGCCGGCGACCCCGTTCTCGTCGTACTCGCCGCCGCGGACCGGGATCCGGAGCGGTTCGCCGATCCGGACACCCTCGACCTGTCCCGCCGTGACAACCAGCACCTCGGATACGGCCACGGCATCCACTACTGCCTGGGCGCGCCCCTCGCCCGCCTGGAGGGCCAGACCGCCCTCGCGACGCTCCTGACGCGTCTTCCGGACTTGCAACTCGAGGTGGAACCGGCTGATTTGCGGTGGCGGGGCGGTCTCATCATGCGCGGGCTGAGGACGTTGCCCGTCACGTTCACGCCGCGTGCCTGACTCCTCTCACCTGCGTAAAGGTGACGCGCCCTCAACTCTGTGACTTTCACGTGATCTACGCGGCATTAACTTGTGACAAGTGTTCGACTGCCTATACGTTCACGGATCAATGCGGCACCGAGCCTCACCCGCCGCGTTGATCACCGTTGTCTCGTGAAAGGTTTCCGCATGCTCTCCGGGAACGGCCGTCATCGTCGCCCCCGCCAGGCTCCGGCCATTCTCGTGGCGGCCGGAGTGACGGGCTCCGCCATCGCGATCCCGCTTCTCGGCGCCACCGGTGCGAGCGCGGCGACCGGCACCACGTGGGACCAGGTGGCGAACTGCGAGACGGGTGGGTCCTGGAGCGAGAACGACGGCGACGGGTACTTCGGCGGGCTCCACATCGCCCAGGAGGACTGGGAGCGGTACGGCGGTCTCGACTTCGCCTCGCGTGCCGACCAGGCCAGCCGCAACCAGCAGATAGCGGTCGCCGAGAAGATTCTCGCGGACAAGGGCGTCGGCTACTGGTCCACCTGCGGACTGCTCAACGGGCTCAGCAAGGACTCCGCGGCGGCCGACGTCGACACGGGCGTGGCGGACGGCGCGACGTCGGACAGTAGCGAATCACCCGACTCGCCCGGCTTGTCGGACTCGTCCGAATCTTCGGCGGACTCGTCGGCGGGCGCGCCCTCGGACGTGTCGGCGTCGCCCACCCCGTCCAGCTCCGGCGCCCGGTCGGACGGTTCCGGCAAGACCGGCAAAACAGACAGATCCGACTCGTCGTCCGATGCGGGCTCGGGTCCCGGCGACGCGCAGAACTCACAGGGTTCCGACAGCTCCTCCACGGGCGAGACGAAGCTGGACGACTCGGACAAGTCCTGGCAGGAGGGCGGCTCTTCGGCCCTCGTGGACACCGGCTCCCTCAGTGCCGGCCGGCACCGCGGCGGCAGTGCCGACGAGGCCGCCGCCGACAGCGGCGCCGACGAGGCCGGCAGCGGCACCTCGACGGGCCGTCACGCCGTTCGCGCCGACTCGTACACCGTCCGCGTCGGAGACACCCTCGCGTCCATCGCCGACTCCCTTGGTCTCCAGGGCGGGTGGCGTGAGCTCTACGCCGAGAACAAGCAGGCGATCGGCGTCGACCCGAGCGTCATCGTGCCCGGTCAGACCCTCTCTCTCGGTGTCGAATCGGGCGAAAACTAACGGGAGTTCACGTCACACTTCGCGCTGAATGTCCGTTTTGGCGAAAGTGTGGGATGACTCTCAGAAGCCTTGATCGTCTTTGAAATTCCGCGGATCGCGTGTCTACCGTCGTGACCGCTCGCCAACACGAGCCCCGGCTGCCGCAACGCCGAATCCTGCCAGCGGCCGTACGGGAACAGTCGTCGCGTCAAGCGCCGTAGGCAGGAGCGGGGGACCCAAGGTAAGTGCCGGGACCAGCAGTTGAGCTGGGTCCGGCTTGGGGTGAAGCCGTGCCGCGCACGAACAGTGCGCAGCACGGCCGGGCAACTCAACCGGCCCGAACCCGACAGCTCACCTCGCAGGCGTCGGTGAGGGGATCCACCATGCTGTTTTCCAGCAAGGGCAAGCACCGCCGCCCGTCCAAGGCCACTCGTGCCATCGCCATCGCCGGTGTCACCGGCGCCGCCGTCGCCGCCCCGCTGATGGCGGCCGGCAGCGCCTCCGCCGCCACGGCCTCCGAGTGGGACACCGTCGCCCAGTGCGAGTCCGGCGGCAACTGGTCCATCAACACCGGCAACGGCTACTACGGCGGTCTGCAGTTCTCCGCCTCCACCTGGGCCGCGTACGGCGGCACGCAGTACGCCGCGCAGGCCAACCAGGCCTCCAAGTCCCAGCAGATCGCCGTCGCCGAGAAGGTCCTCGCCTCCCAGGGCAAGGGCGCCTGGCCGCACTGCGGCGTGAACCTGTCGAGCTCCGCCTACAACGGCAGCACCGACACCACGTCGAACAGCTCCAGCGGCTCGAGCAGCGACTCCTCGGAGACCTCGACCCGTTCCTCGGAGCAGCAGGCGTCCCGTTCCGCGGACCGTCCGGCCGCGAAGAAGACCGTCACCACCCCGACCGGCAAGAAGGTCAAGAAGGGTGACGGCGAGTACAAGGTCGCCAAGGGCGACACCCTCAGCTCGATCGCCGAGGAGAACGACGTCAAGGGCGGCTGGGCGAAGCTGTTCGAGCTGAACAAGGACATCGTCGAGGACGCCAACCTCATCTACCCGGGCCAGCAGCTGCACCTGAAGTGACACGCGGCTCGTAGTCGAACCACAGGGCCCTCCCAGGCGTGGCCTCCACAGTGGAGGCACGTGAGGGCCACCCCCGTCCCCACGGGCTCCCCGCTCCGGTGCGTCTTCCCCCGTACGCACCGGGGCGGGGCTCTTTCATGCGGGGTTCAGGCGGGGTCCGTGCGGGTCCATGGGTGCCGGTGCGGATCTCATGCGGGGTTTCATGCGGGGTTTCGTGCGGGTTTCCGCACACGTTGCACCGGACTCTTTGTTCCGTTCGGAAACAATTTACTCTCGGTTCTGTCCATCGGGTGGTCGACGGGCTGGCCGATCGCCCGGAGCCGGTTAGGCTCGTCTCGCAGTGCCCACCGCGGTCCTGCCAGCCCGCGTCACATTGAAGAAGGAGATGCTCGTGCCGTCCATCGACGTCGTCGTAGCCCGGGAAATCCTGGACTCCCGAGGCAACCCCACGGTCGAGGTCGAGGTCGGCCTCGACGACGGCAGCACGGGTCGTGCCGCCGTTCCGTCCGGCGCCTCCACGGGTGCCTTCGAGGCCATCGAGCTCCGCGACGGTGACCCGAACCGCTACCACGGCAAGGGTGTCGAGAAGGCCGTCCTCGCCGTCATCGAGCAGATCGGCCCGGAGCTCGTCGGCTACGACGCCACCGAGCAGCGCCTGATCGACCAGGCGATGTTCGACCTGGACGCCACCGACAACAAGGGCTCGCTCGGCGCCAACGCCATCCTCGGCGTCTCCCTCGCCGTCGCCCACGCCGCCTCCGAGGCCAGCGACCTCCCCCTCTTCCGCTACCTGGGCGGTCCGAACGCGCACCTGCTGCCCGTTCCGATGATGAACATCCTGAACGGCGGCTCGCACGCCGACTCCAACGTGGACATCCAGGAGTTCATGATCGCCCCGATCGGCGCGGAGTCCTTCTCCGAGTCGCTGCGCTGGGGCACCGAGGTCTACCACACCCTCAAGAAGGTGCTGAAGGCCAAGGGCCTGTCCACCGGCCTCGGCGACGAGGGCGGCTTCGCCCCGAACCTCGGCTCCAACCGCGAGGCCCTCGACCTCATCCTCGAGGCCGTCAAGGAAGCCGGTTACACCCCCGGCGAGCAGATCGCCCTGGCCCTGGACGTCGCCGCCTCCGAGTTCTACAAGGACGGCGTCTACTCCTTCGAGGGCAAGGACCGTTCCGCCGCCGAGATGACGGAGTACTACGAGGAGCTCGTCGCGGCCTACCCGCTCGTCTCCATCGAGGACCCGCTGTTCGAGGACGACTGGGCCGGCTGGAAGGTCCTCACGGACAAGCTCGGCGACAAGGTGCAGATCGTCGGCGACGACCTGTTCGTCACCAACCCGGAGCGCCTGGCCCGCGGCATCGACGAGGGCGCCGCCAACGCCCTGCTCGTCAAGGTCAACCAGATCGGTTCGCTGACCGAGACCCTGGACGCCGTCGAGCTGGCCCAGCGCAGCGGCTTCAAGTGCATGATGTCCCACCGCTCCGGCGAGACCGAGGACGTCACCATCGCCGACCTCGCCGTCGCCACCAACTGCGGTCAGATCAAGACCGGCGCCCCGGCCCGCTCCGAGCGTGTCGCCAAGTACAACCAGCTGCTGCGCATCGAGGAGATCCTCGACGACGCCGCGGTGTACGCCGGCCGCAGCGCGTTCCCGCGGTTTCGTACCGCCTGACCAGTGGCCACAGCGCTCCGCACCTGCTGAGCACGGCAAGGCCTGACCCAAGCGGGGTCAAGGCCCAGCCAGTCGTACGTACGTCCCCGTACCCGGTCCCGTACCGTGTCCGGGGACGTACGTACGTGTGAGACGGGAGGCGGGGGACATGGCCGTGAAGGACCGGGACCGTTTCTCCACCGCGACCAGGATCAAGCTGCTCGGTGAGCAGACCGCGGCCCGTGTCTACCGCTCCCAGACCAAACGGCAGGCCCGCCGCTCCCGGCTCACCGGCCGGGCCGCGCTGCTCGCCATGGTGCTGTGCACGCTGATCGTGGCGCTCGCCTATCCCATAAGGCAGTACGTCTCCCAGCGCGCCGAGATCGCCGACGTGCGGCGCCAGCAGGAGCAGGCGCGGCAGCGGGTCGAGCAGCTGCGCGACCTCAAGGCGCGCTGGCAGGACGACGCGTACGCGGAGCAGCAGATCCGGCAGCGGCTGCACTACGTCATGCCGGGCGAGACTGGTTACATCGTCATCGACCCGAACGCGGCCCGGCAGTCGCGCGCCGACCTCGGCGCGGCCGACCGCCCCTGGTACGCGAACGTCTGGGACGGCGTCGACAAGTCCGACGCCTCCGACCAGTGAACCGACCGATGGAAAGACAGGCATGCAAACGCCCCCGCCGACCACCCCGCGCACCGAGCCCACCGACGCGGACGTCGAGGCCTTCAAACAGCAGCTCGGGCGTCCGCCGCGCGGTCTGCGCGCGATCGCGCACCGCTGTCCGTGCGGCCAGCCGGACGTGGTCGAGACGGCCCCCCGTCTCCCCGACGGCACCCCCTTCCCGACGCTGTACTACCTGACGTGCCCGAAGGCGAACTCCGCCATCGGCACCCTGGAGGCGAACGGCGTGATGAAGGAGATGACCGAGCGGCTGGAGACCGACAAGGAACTCGCCGCCGCCTACCGTGCCGCGCACGAGGACTACGTCCGGCGCCGTGACGAGATCGAGGAGCTGAAGGGCTTCCCGAGCGCGGGCGGCATGCCGGACCGCGTGAAGTGCCTGCACGTCCTGGTCGCCCACTCCCTGGCAGCCGGCCCCGGGGTCAACCCGCTGGGCGACGAGGCGCTGGAGATGCTGCCGGAGTGGTGGCGCAAGGGGACGTGCGTGACGTCCATCCAGGGCGGCCAGGGCGGCCAGGACGCTCGTGACGTTCAGGACGCTCAGGTTCAGGAGGAGGCCAAGTGACCCGGGTCGCCGCCGTCGACTGCGGCACGAACTCCATCCGGCTCCTCGTCGCCGACGCCACTGAGTCCGATGACGCCTCCGGCGCGGGCGCGACCGGCACCCTGGTCGACCTGGACCGCCGTATGACGATCGTCCGCCTCGGCCAGGGCGTCGACCGTACCGGCCGGCTCGCCCCCGAGGCCCTGGAGCGGACCTTCGCCGCCTGCCGCGAGTACGCGGCGATCATCAAGGAGCACGGTGCGGAGCGGCTGCGTTTCGTCGCGACCTCCGCCTCCCGGGACGCGGAGAACCGGGAGGAGTTCGTGCGCGGGGTGCTGGACATCCTCGGTGTCGAGCCGGAGGTCATCACCGGCGACCAGGAGGCGGAGTTCTCCTTCACCGGCGCCACCAGGGAACTGACCGGCCGCGACGACCACGCCAAGCCCTACCTCGTCGTGGACATCGGCGGCGGCTCGACCGAGTTCGTCGTCGGCGACGACCACGTGCGCGCGGCGCGCTCCGTCGACGTGGGCTGCGTCCGGATGACCGAGCGGCACCTGGTGCGGGACGGGGTGGTGAGCGACCCGCCCTCGAAGGGGCAGATCGCGGCGATGCGGGCCGACATCGAGGCGGCCCTCGACCTGGCCGAGCAGACGGTCCCGCTGCGGGAGGCGCACACACTGGTCGGCCTGGCCGGCTCGGTGACGACGGTCTCGGCGATCGCCCAGAACCTCCCCGCGTACGACTCCACCGCCATCCACCACTCCCGCGTCACCCACGACCGGGTCCGGGAGATCACCGAGTGGCTGCTCGCCTCCACCCACGCCGAGCGCGCGGCGGTCCCCTCCATGCATCCGGGGCGCGTCGACGTCATCGGGGCGGGCGCCCTCGTCCTGCTCTCGATCATGGAGCGGATCGGCGCGCGGGAGGTCGTCGTGAGCGAGCACGACATCCTCGACGGCATCGCCTGGTCCCTCGCCTGACCCTCAACTCCCCTTGAGCTAGGCTCACATGTGCGAATCATGGGGTCACGGACAACCAGGGTGACGGGGGACGCATGGCAACCGGTGCCGGTGACGACCACATAACCGTCCAGTTCGCCGGCCTTCAGCTTCTGGCGGGCGATCTGGAGGACATCCTCAAGCAGCTCAACGGCAGGCTCGACGACCTCTATGACCGGGTGGCGCCGGTCGTGCTGTCCTGGAGCGGCGAGACCCGCGAGACATTCGTCGACAAGCTCGAGGAGTGGGATCGTTCCGCGCAGGACCTCCAGGCGGCGCAGAAGTGGCTGCACGAGGTCGTCACCACCGGCCACACCAACTACTCGGCCGCGCACCGAGCGGTGCTGCGCGGCTGGGGAGCGGCCTGATGGGAACCCCGTCGCCGCCGTCCGGCGGCGGCACCATCGACGTCAAGCCGTCCAACCTGCATCAGGTGGCGGGCGGCTTCGCGGGTCAGCAGACCCCGTTCGACAAGGCGGCCAAGGACCTCGTCACCGCTCTCAAGGAGTACCCGGACGCCGGCGGACACGGCACGGCGGCCCAGGCGTTCGCGACCGCGTACGTCAAGGCGGGCAGCCGGTTCCTCGAGGTGTGGGCCAAGTCCGTGGTCAGTGTCGGAGGCGCCGCGGTCGGCTTCGCGACGACGGCCAACACCTACGCCAAGGCGGAGGCGGCCAACGACGCCTCGGGGCAGACCGTCGCCCGGACACAGCCGCCGCCCGTCGTCATCGACAAGGTGCCCGACTACGGCTCGGTGCCGGACCTGAAGTGGGGCGACGACGACGGCGGTGACGACTTCATCCGCTCGCTCCTGGAGTGCATCCCGGACGTCGTGTGGCACGTCATCCGTCCGCTGCTGGAGCACGCGTTCCGCTGGGGCAAGGTCGCCGAGGTCTACCCGTACCCGCAGCAGCACTACCTCAACTCGCTGTCCCAGGCATGGTCGAACACCACCATGTCGCTGTCCGTCACGGAGAGCGGTCTGACCGGGCTCGTCAGCAGCATCACGCTGCAGAGCAACAGCGAGTGGCACGACGCGATGCGGCAGTTCTGCAGCTCGCTGTGGGGGACGACGGACTGGGGCAGGAGCACGGCGGGGTACGAGTGGAAGCACGACAGCTCCGCGTCCCCGACCGCCAGTCACCCGGTCATGACCGTCCTGTTCGACACCGCGATGAAGATCAGCGACCTGTTGCGCGAGTTCGCCGAGGCCGCGGTCGAGCTGAACGGCAAGGTCTGGGACATCTACATGGAGGCGGTCAGGCAGGCCGTCGGCGACATCGACCTCAGTGACGGCGTCGATCTCAACGACGTCAAGGAAGGCGCGAAGGGGGTCGGCCGCTTCCTGAAGGGGCTCGCCACGGGAGCCGCGGAACTCAGCGTGGAGATCACCCTCAACATCGACACGGCTGCCCTGAACGCCGTGGTCGAGGGGTACAACCGGCGCGTCAACGCGCTCACGCCGAGGTTCGCGGGGCTGACGGCGGCCCTGGACGAGGCGCACCGCGGCGCGCCCACCTACGCCGCGGAGGAGGCGCGGGCCGAGGCCTTCGGGGCGCGGGCGCTCAACGACTTCAAGAAGCAGCACAAGTACACGACGGACGCCGACGAGAAGAACCACTTCTACCCGATCGACCTGGCCAACGCGGAGGGCCTCTACGGTGGTCACAGCGTGGACAAACACGTGGGCAAGACGGACGAACAGCTCGCGCAGCGGCTCAGGGACCAGCAGATCACCCGTCCCGACGGATCGGTGCGGCCGCTGGCGGCGTCCTCGTACCCGGACCTGGCGGCCGCCCAGCGGTTCACCCAGGAGACCCTGGACGACATCCCCAACGCGGAGAGGATCGAGCGCTGGCTGGACCGGCTGGAGCGGGAGCCGGTCGCCAACGAGAGATCGACCCTGACCCTGGACAAGACGTTCAGCGAGGTGACGGGGCGCACGGTGCCCCGCACCGCCTACGACGCGGACGGACTGCAGGCGCGGGGGAGCGACGCGCACGGCGCGAACGTCGTCCTGCGGTACAAGAGAGGTCTTGACCCACCCTTTGTCGTCCTCACGTCCATGCCGACCGGGTAGCGGTCGGCGACCGAGGCTGGAAGCGGAAAGGAGCAGCGGCCGTCGTGACCACCTACACGGGTGCCGTCTTCAACAACGGGATCGTGGCGGGCCTCCTGGAGGTCCTCGCCTCGGCCCGCGAGCGAGGCGGGACGGCACCGTTCGCCGACGAGATCGCCCGCGTCAACCGCACGCTCGACAGCTGCGCCGCCGCCCGGTGGGCCATGCCGAGCGCCACCTCGGCAGCCCTCCTCGATCTCCTCGCCGAGGATCTGCGGGCCGATCCGGTCCGGGACCTGCCGCCGGGCTTCCTCCAGAGGCTCGACGAGGCCGCGGGGGGCCGGAACCGGTCGGAGTTCCTCACGGACACGGCCCGCCTGCTGCGTACCTCGCAGCGCGCGGGGATCGCCCGGTTCGAAGACCTCCCGATGTCCGCCTGGGAGGCGGAGCTGAGGTACGCCCACCTGCGGGACTTCTCCTGGTGGGTCGAGTCGGACGAGTACGGGACCTTCGAGGAGGGCGTGCTCGCGGGCGTGACCAGCGAGCACCCGGGCGGCTGCGCCCACCTGCTCCCCGCGCTGATCGCGGAGCTGCACGCGGCTCTGCTTCTCGACGCGGACGCGCGGTCCGTCGCGGGTCTGCGCTCCGTGGTCCCCTGGGCCACTCCGCCGATCCTGCGGGAAGTGCTGCGACTCGCCTCCGCGCATCTGCTCGACGCGCACTGAGCATCGCCTCGACGCACGCGAAGGAGACGCGCCGAGCGTCGGTCGTCCCTGCTCGGTGGCACTCTGCTGAGCAGCTCGGATGCCCGTTTGAGCATGCCCGAGGGGCCTGCGTGGGGCACCCGGTGCCACCCGGCCGAGAAAGTTCGTGAAGTTCTTCACAAGGAATTCGGCCCTCCTGAGGGACGAAGGTGTCCCCGTTGACCCTTCCGGGGCCCCAATGCCCAGGTGAACGTGTTCAAAAGGGGCCGGCGGGGGCCTGCGGCGGAGGTACTGGAGGGGTGCGTCGCGGGGGTCCCGCGGAGCCGGTTCGTGGCCAGAGAAGCAGCTCACGCGGCATTGACAACGCCACGCCCTACACGCTGGTTCCCACTCCGCGCCATGACGTGGATCACGCGAGCGGCGGAGGATAGCACACACGGCCGGGAAGCTTGTGAAGGGGCGCACGAGCGACCCCTCTGAGACGGGTGGATACTCGATGGCATGAGCACCACGGAGCGTCCCAGGATCCTCGTAGTAGGCGGTGGGTACGTAGGCCTGTACGCAGCTCGGCGCATCATGAAGAAGATGCGCTACGGCGAGGCGACCGTCACGGTCGTCGACCCCCGGTCGTACATGACCTACCAGCCCTTCCTCCCCGAAACCGCCGCCGGCAGCATCTCCCCGCGCCACGTCGTCGTCCCGCTGCGACGCGTGCTGCCCAAGGCGGAGGTCCTCACCGGTCGGGTCACCACCATCGATCAGGACCGCAAGGTCGCCACGATCTCCCCGCTGGTCGGCGAGGCGTACGAGCTGCCCTTCGACTACCTGGTCATCGCGCTCGGCGCGGTCTCCCGTACCTTCCCGATCCCCGGCCTCGCCGAGCAGGGCATCGGTATGAAGGGCATCGAGGAGGCCATCGGTCTGCGCAACCACGTCCTCGAGCAGCTCGACAAGGCCGACTCCACGAACGACGAGGAGATCCGCCGCAAGGCGCTCACCTTCGTCTTCATCGGCGGTGGCTTCGCGGGTGCGGAGACCATCGGCGAGGTCGAGGACATGGCCCGCGACGCGGCCAAGTACTACAACAACGTCTCCCGCGAGGACATGCGGTTCGTCCTCGTCGACGCCGCCGACAAGATCCTGCCGGAGGTCGGCCCCAAGCTCGGCCAGTACGGCAAGGAGCACCTGGAGGGCCGTGGGGTCGAGGTCTACCTCTCCACCTCCATGGACTCCTGCGTCGACGGCCACGTGGTGCTGAAGAACGGCCTGGAGGTCGACTCCAACACCATCGTGTGGACGGCCGGCGTCAAGCCGAACCCCGCCCTCACGCGCTACGGCCTTCCGCTCGGCCCCCGCGGTCACGTCGACTGCGAGCCGACGCTCCAGGTCAAGGGCACGGACTACATCTGGGCCGCGGGCGACAACGCCCAGGTTCCGGACATCGCCGCCCGCAAGGCCGGCAACGAGAACGCCTGGTGCCCCCCGAACGCGCAGCACGCCCTCCGGCAGGCGCGCGTCCTCGGTGACAACGTGATCTCCGGTATGCGTGGCTTCCCGCAGAAGGACTACGCGCACTCCAACAAGGGTGCGGTCGCGGGTCTGGGCCTCCACAAGGGCGTCGCGATGATCGTCATGGGCAAGATGAAGATCAAGCTCAAGGGCCGTCTCGCCTGGTACATGCACCGTGGCTACCACGGTCTGGCCATGCCGACCTGGAACCGCAAGATCCGCGTCTTCGCGGACTGGACGCTCGCCATGTTCCTCAAGCGCGAGGTCGTCGCCCTCGGTGCCCTGGAGACTCCCCGCGAGGAGTTCTACGAGGCCGCCAAGCCGGCGCCGGTCGCCGCCGCGAGCAAGGCCGAGGGCAGGTCCAAGGCCGAGGACAAGCCGAAGGCGGAGCAGGCCAAGGCCTCCTGACCTCCGGTCACCCGAACGCCCCGAAGGGGCCGCCCGCCATCCGTGGTGCGGGCGGCCCCTTCGGCGTTCCCGGCCGCACTCCGCCCCCGGGCGGGCGGTGCCCCGACGGCCGGAAATCCATGTGGCGTGCACACGTTTTTGCCCAGCCGTAACGCGAACGAGGGACTGCGGCCCGGCCCCGCAGGTGTTTACGTGGTGTTGGACATTTCGGGTCCCTCGTCACGGAGGTGTACGCCATGGCAGACGCCGCGCTGCGGCTGAAAAGTCTCGTCGAACAGTTGCTGGGTGCACCGCTCCCCTTGCGCATCCGCGCCTGGGACGGTTCGCAGGCGGGGCCGCCGGGCGCGCCGACACTCGTCGTGCGCAATCGCCGGGCCGTGCGCCGGCTGCTGTGGAAGCCGGGTGAACTGGGCCTCGCCCGTGCCTGGGTCGCCGGGGACCTGGACGTCGAAGGGGACCTCTACACCGCCCTCGGCCTGATCTCGGGCCTCGTCTGGGAGCGTGACGAGGACGCCCGCGGGGCCGGCCAGGCCCTGCGCGACCCCGAGGTGCGGGCCGCCGTACGCGGACTCGTCGCCCTCGCGGGCCCTCCGCTGCCGCCCGCCCCGCCCCGCGAGGAGGTCCGCAGACCCCGCCGCCGCCTGCACACCAAGCGCACCGACAAGCGCGCCATCAGCCACCACTACGACGTCGGCAACGACTTCTACGAGATCGTCCTGGGCCCCAGCATGGTGTACTCCTGCGCCTACTGGCCGGCCCCCGAGGCCGACGGCGGCACCCTCGAAAACGCCCAGCGCGACAAGCTCGAACTCATCTCCCGCAAACTCGACCTGGCACCCGGCCTGCGCCTCCTGGACGTCGGCTGCGGCTGGGGTTCGATGGCCATCCACGCGGCCCGCGAGCACGGCGTGAGCGTCGTCGGCATCACGCTCTCCCAGGAGCAGGCCGCGTACGCCCGTAAGCGCGTCGCCGACGAGGGGCTCACCGACCGGGTCGAGATCCGCGTGCAGGACTACCGGGACGTGACCGACGGACCGTACGACGCGATCTCCTCCATCGGGATGGCCGAGCACGTGGGTGCCGAGCGGTACCTGGAGTACGCCGCCGTCCTGCACCGGCTGCTCAAGCCCGGGGGGCGGCTGCTCAACCACCAGATCGCCCGCAGGCCCGAGCGGAAGGGGTCGACGCACAGCGCCGACGTGTTCATCGACTCCTACGTCTTCCCCGACGGCGAACTCGCGCCCGTCGGCACCACCGTCACCCAGCTCGAACGCGCCGGGTTCGAGGTGCGGGACGTCGAGTCGATCCGCGAGCACTACGCCCTCACCCTGCGCCGCTGGGTCACCAACCTGGAGGGGGAGTGGGCGCGTGCCGTGGGGCTCGCCGGTGCCGGGCGGGCCAGGGTCTGGCGGCTGTACATGGCCGCCTCCGCGCTCGCCTTCGAGCGCAACCGCATCGGCGTCAACCAGGTCCTCGCTGTCCGGACTCCCCAGTCCGGCGTCTCGGGGCTGCCGTTGCGGTCCCGGACCTGGAACTGAGGACACGACAGGGGCCCCGTCCTCACGGAAGGACGGGGCCCCGACTGCCGTACCGCTACTCCGCCTTGATCGCCGTCAGCATGTTCAGCCGGGCCGCCCGCCGGGCCGGCCACAGCGCCGCCAGGACGCCCACCGTCGCCGCCAGGAGCAGGAAGACCGCCATCCTCGCCCAGGGCAGGACGAGTTCGTACGTCGCCAGGCTCGCGCCGAGGAGTTCCCCGGCCGCCCAGCCGAAGAACACACCGAGGCCGATGCCCAGGATCCCGCCGAACAGGCAGATGACCAGGGACTCCAGACGGACCATCCGCTTGATGCCCTTGCGGTCCAGGCCGATCGCGCGGAGCATGCCGATCTCCTGGGAGCGTTCGAAGACCGACATGGCCAGGGTGTTGATGACGCCGAGGACCGCGACGAGCACGGCCATCGCCAGCAGGCCGTAGAGCATGTTCAGCATCAGCGTGAACATCTGGGCGATCTCGTTGGAGAGGTCCTTCTTGTCCTGGACCTTGATGGCCGGGTTGGCGCCGAGGGCCTTCTCCAGCTTGTCCTTCGTCGCGCTCGACGCCCCGTCGGACGTCTTGACCATCACCTGCATGTCGGCCGGGTCAGTCTGGTGCGGGGAGAGCGTGGCGTTGTCCAGGATGATGCCCTGGATCATCTCGTTGCCCTCGTAGACCCCGGCGACGCTCAGTTCCTGCTTCTTGCCGTCCTCGTAGGCGACGGTGAAGCGCGAACCCGCCTTCCAGCCGTGTGAGGTGGCCGTCGTGTCGTCCACGACGACCTGCGTGCCGCCCACCTCGAAGGCACCGCTGTCGACCTTCAGGTCGGTCAGTTCGCGGATCGTTCCGCCCGTGACGCCGGTGAGGTACTCGGTCTCGCCGTCGATGCGGGACGGCGCGTTGCGCAGCGGGCTGGTGGCGGTGACGTCGTCGACCCGGCCCAGCTTCTTCTCGACGTCCAGGGACAGTTCGTTGCCGTTGGCCATGGAGACCACGTAGTCCGCCCGGATCGCGGACGCCGCCATCTTGTCGATCGACTTCTGCAGGCTGCCCGCCATCACCGTCATGCCGGTGATGAGGGTGAGACCGATCATCAGCGCGGAGGCCGTGGCGGCCGTGCGGCGCGGGTTGCGCACCGAGTTCTGGCGGGCCAGCTTGCCGGAGACGCCGAACACGCGCAGGAGAGGTGCCGCGGCCGCGATCAGCGGGCGGGACAGCAGCGGGGTGAGGATGAAGACGCCGATGATCAGGAGGACGGCGCCCAGACCCATGGGAGCCTGGCCGTCCGAGCCGGACATCGTCGTGGCCGCGAGGACGACCGCGACACCCGCCCCCGAGAACAGCGCCCCCAGCGTGTTGCGCAGCACCAGCGACTTGGCGGTCGCCTGTGCGTGCACGCTGCTCATCGCCGCCACCGGCGGGATCTTCGCCGCCCGGCGGCCGGGCAGCCAGGCCGCCAGCATGGTGACGAGGACACCGACCGCGAGGGCCGCGACGACCGTGCCGGGCGTGACGATCAGCGGCCCGTCCGGGACGGTCGCGCCGAGCGAGCCCATCAGCGACCGCAGTCCCGCGCCGATGCCGACGCCGGCGGCGAGGCCGGTCACCGCGGCGACCACGCCGACCACGAACGCCTCGACGAGGACGGAACGGGTGACCTGCCGGCGCGAGGCACCGACGGCCCGCAGCAGTGCCAGTTCCTTGGTGCGCTGGGCGACCAGCATGGTGAAGGTGTTGGCGATGATGAACGTGCCGACGAACAGCGCGATGCCCGCGAAGACCAGCAGCCCCTGCTTCAGCCCGGACATCGAGGCGGAGATCGCCTGCGCCTGACTGTCGGACAGTTCCTGTCCGGTCGTGGTCTCGACGGTGTCCTTCGGCAGCGCCTTGTCCAGCTCCGCCTTCAGCGCCGCCTGGCTGACGCCCGCCTTCGCCTTGACGTCGATCTGGTCGTACGTGCCCGCCTTGCCGAACAGCCGCTGGGCCGTCGCCGTGTCGAAGAGGGCGAGGCTGCCGCCGGCGGCGACGTTGCCGTCGTCGGTGGTGAAGATGCCGGTGATCTCCGGCTCGAGCACCGGGCCGTCCACCGAGATCCGTACGGTGTCGCCGACCTGGTATCCGGCGCGCTTCGCGGTCTCGGAGTCGATGAGGACCTGGCCCGCACCGCTCGGCGTGCGCCCCCCGACCAGCGGGTACCGGGGGTCCTTGGCGCCCCAGTAGTTGCCGCCCTGGGACTGGAAGCCGCCGCCGATCAGCTTGCCGTCCTTGTCGGCGATGGCGGTGAAGCCGTTGACCACGCCGATGGCGGAAGCGGCCCCCGGGACCTTCGCGCTCTCGTCGAGCAGCGCCTCGGTCAGCTCGGCCCGCTTGCCGACGGTGTCGCCCTTGTCCTCCTGGAGCTCTGCCTCCACGGCCACGTCGACCTGGCCGAAGCCCTTGGCCGAACTCTTCTGGTAGGCCTCGGAGATGGTGTTGGTGAAGACCAGGGTCCCCGACACGAAGGCCACGCCGAGCATCACGGCGAGCACGGTCATGAGCAGTCTGGCCTTGTGCGCGAGTACGTTGCGCAGGGCGGTGCGGAACATCAGCTGGTACGGCCCTTCGCGTCGAACTGCTTCATGAAGTCGAGGACCGACTCCGCAGTGGGGCCGTACATCTCGTCGACGATCCGCCCGTCCGCCAGGAACACCACCCGGTCCGCGTACGCCGCCGCCACCGGGTCGTGGGTCACCATCACCACCGTCTGCCCGAGCTCCCGTACGGAGTTGCGCAGGAAGCCCAGCACCTCGGCGCCTGAGCGCGAGTCGAGGTTTCCGGTCGGCTCGTCACCGAAGACGATGTCGGGCCGGGACGCCAGGGCACGGGCCACGGCGACGCGCTGCTGCTGGCCGCCGGACAGCTGGGAGGGGCGGTGGCTGAGACGGTCGGCCAGGCCGACCATCCCGATCACCTTCTCCAGCCACTGCTTGTCCGGCTTGCGGCCCGCGATGTCCATCGGGAGGGTGATGTTCTCCAGGGCCGTCAGGGTCGGCAGCAGGTTGAACGCCTGGAAGATGAAGCCGATCTTGTCCCGGCGCAGCTTGGTCAGCTGCTTGTCCTTCAGCGAGCCCAGCTCGGTCTCGCCGATGCGCACCGAACCGGAGGAGAAGGTGTCCAGGCCGGCCACGCAGTGCATCAGCGTGGACTTGCCGGACCCGGAGGGACCCATGATCGCGGTGAGCTCGGCCTGCCGGAAGTCGACGGAGACCCGGTCGAGGGCGACCACCTGGGTCTCGCCCTGTCCGTAGATCTTCGACAGATCCGTGGCGCGCGCGGCCACGGTGGTGGCCCGGCCGGCGATGGATGCGGTGGTCACGAGTGGGCACTCCTGAAGGACGAGGGGTTGTCGGAGGGACGACATCCATCGTCCGTGCCGCCCGCCGCCGTGGAGTCACCCCCTGTTCCGGTTCTGAAGGCAGCCTCGGGTCGGACCAGGGGCCGGCGTGTCATACCTGGGGATGACGGCCACCCCTGACGGATGCAGAGAACAGGTGGAGCCCCCTCGTTCGAGCGGTGAAATTCCGTCATTCCGCATGCGAGGTCCGGGGGCACGCGCAAGGCTGTTGGCAAGTGCGGATGGCCTGTACCGGGTGCTGATGCACCCTCAGGCATCAATAAAATAAGACAACATGGGGCCGCCCTCCCGATGGCGGGGGGAAGGAGCCCGATAGGCTCGGAACCTCGATGCGGAGCCCATGGCCTGCCCGGATGGTGGAATGCAGACACGGCGAGCTTAAACCTCGCTGCCCCTTCGCGGGCGTGCCGGTTCAAGTCCGGCTCCGGGCACTTCCGAGACCTGTGCACCCTCCATTGAAGAGTTCACCGCTCGACCGTTGACAGCGGGCGCATGCGGTCGGAAACTCATGTCGCGGAGTAAGTGAAGAAAACTTCACCACGCGAACAAGCGAACAGGGATCGAAAGGAAGGCTGGTCGATGCGCACCACCGTCGGCATCATCGGAGCGGGCCCCGCCGGCCTCCTCCTCGCCCGGCTGCTCCACAACGCCGGCATCGGCTCGGTCGTCCTGGAGAGCCGTGACCGCGCCTACGTCGAGCAGCGGCAGCGGGCCGGAATCCTGGAGCAGGGCACGGTGGACGTGCTGCGCGCGGCCGGCGCCGGGGAACGCATGGACCGCGAGGGCCTGCGCCACGACGGCATAGAGCTGCGGTACGCCACGAAGCGCCACCGCGTCGACTTCCCCGCCCTCACCGGCGGCCGGTCGGTGATGGTCTACGCCCAGACCGAGGTCTGCAAGGACCTCATCGCCCTCCAGCTCAAGGAGGGCGGCCCGCTGCTGTTCGAGGCGGAGGCGCTGGCCGTCGAGGGCGCCGACACCGGCAGCCCGCGCGTCCGGTTCCGGCACGAGGGCGTCGAGGACGTCCTGGAGTGCGACTACGTCGTCGGCTGCGACGGCTTCTGGGGAGTCGCGCGCCAGGCGGTCCCCGCCCCGCTGTCCCGGACCTTCGAACGGACGTACCCCTTCGGCTGGCTCGGCATCCTCGCCGACGTCCCGCCCTCACACGACGAGCTGGTCTACGCCCACCACGAGCGCGGGTTCGCCCTGCTGTCCATGCGCTCCCCGTCCGTCTCCCGGCTCTACCTCCAGGTGCCGGAGGGCACCGACGCCGAGGCGTGGCGCGACGACGACATCTGGGCGGAACTGGAGCGCCGCTTCGAGACCGCCGACGGCTGGCGCCTGGAGCGCGGCCCGATCACCCAGAAGTCGGTCACCCCGATGCGCTCCTACGTGCACGAGCCGATGCGGCACGGCCGCCTCTTCCTGGCCGGGGACGCGGCCCACATCGTGCCGCCCACGGGAGCCAAGGGCCTCAACCTCGCCGTCGGCGACGTCGTCACCTTCGCGAGGGCCCTGGCGTACGAGCAGGAGACCGGGTCGGCCGAGCTGCTCGACGCCTACTCCGAGACCTGCCTGCGCCGCGTCTGGCAGGCCGAACGGTTCTCCTACGACATGACCACCCTCCTGCACCGGTTCCCCGACGCCACTGCCTTCGAGGACCGCCTCCAGCTGGCCCGGCTGGAGCGGCTCGCGTCCTCCCGGGCCGCCGAGACCGACCTGGCCGAGGGGTACACGGGTTTCCCGTTCGGGTGAGCCAAGAGTGAGGACCGCCGTGGCCGGGAATCATGGGGCCGCGTAGCGTGTTGCGCAGCACGACAAGGGAAAGATCCTCCCCAAGCACTAGGGTCATTCCTTTGCCTACCTATTACTCTTGAGCCCAAGGCCCACACACGGTGGCCATGGAGGAGTGAAATGAGGAGCAGCAACCCGGTCTTCTCGCGACGGGGGTTCAGCCGCGACAACGGCTACGCGGGCTTCAACACCGCGCCGCAGGCCGGGGGCGCAGCTGTAGGCACCCAGGGCAACCCGTACGCGCAGCCGCAGGCCGGCAACCCGTACGCGCAGAACCCCTACGCGCAGCAGGACCTTCAGCACGGCGCACCGCCGCAGGCCCCGGTCACCACCGGCCGCATGACGATCGACGACGTCGTCCTGCGTACCGGCACCACACTCGGCGTCCTGATCGTCACGGCCGCGCTCGCCTGGGCGCTGCTGCCGATCGACGACGCCAACATCGGCCGTTCGTACGGCATCGGTATCGGTGCCGCGCTGGTCGGCATGGTCCTGGCCTTCGTCCAGTCCTTCAAGCGCAAGGCCTCGCCCGCGCTGATCGTGATGTACGCCGCGTTCGAGGGTGTCTTCCTCGGCGTCCTGTCCAACATCGTCGACAACCGCATCGCGGACGGCGCGGCCATGCAGGCCGTGATCGGCACCATGGCGGTCTTCACCGGTGTGCTGGTGGCGTACAAGGCGGGCTGGATCCGCGTCAACCGCCGGTTCGTCGGCTTCGTGATGGCGGCCGCGCTCGGCTTCGTCCTGCTGATGATGGTGAACCTGCTGTTCGCCGTCTTCGGCGGCGGTGACGGCCTCGGCTTCCGCAGCGGCCCGCTCGGCGTGATCTTCGGCGTCGTCGGCATCCTGCTCGGCGCCTGCTTCCTCGCCCTGGACTTCAAGCAGGTCGAGGACGGCATCGCGTACGGCGCGCCGCGCGAGGAGGCGTGGCTGGCGGCCTTCGGGCTGACGCTGACGCTGGTCTGGATCTACATGGAGTTCCTGAGGATCATCGCGATCCTCAACAGCAGCGACTAGTGGCAGCGACTGGTAGCGACCAGCACGCACCGCGTGCGTGAAAGGGCCCCGGGTTCCGTCCCGGGGCCCTTTTCGTGTGCGCGCCTACAGGAGTTTGCGCGCCGCCCTCCTCAGGTCGTACTCGTGGACGATCGCCTTCGCGTGGCCGTACGCGAGGTCGTGTTCGTGGCGAAGCCAGCTGACCTTCTCCTCGAAGCGGAAGAGAGAAGGGCCTTCTTCGACAGTGCGCAGCCAGTCGGAGACTTCACGACCGGTGCAGTGGGGGATGCGGGCGAGCATGTTGCGGTGGGTCTCCTCGGAGAGGACGTGGGACATCGGCGCCTCCGGACGCAAAGGGGATGTAAGCCGGTCCTTCAGGTCACCGTGCCTGAGCGTTCGCCCGTTGGCAACAGTCCCGGTCGGGCGCGTACTCTCGCGGCGTGGTGGATACGACGCGTCTGTGCCGTGCGGTGGATCACTTTGCCGATCGTCTCCGGGCCGCCCCGCAGAGCCGGCTGCAGCGGGGCGCTGCCGCTGAGGCTCTGGGCCTGGCCAGGGAGTTCGCCCGGTGGGCGCAGGAAGTGGAGGAGCCCGGGACCGGGCCCCGGGAGATGCCCGACGCGGGGATGTTCGCCGCCGCCGATCAAATCACCGTCGCCGTCCATGACTTGGCCCTCGTACTTACGGACGAGGGCCAGGTCGATGATGCGGTGCGGCTGGTGGAGGAAGCGCAGAAGAGGGCGGGCGTGTGAGCCCGGGTGAGCCCTAGAGGGACGCTATGACCCGGTCGGCCAGGATGTAGACGTTCTCCTCGCCGCACGCGAAGGTCAGGGTGTAGGCCCCGGAGACGCCCGAGCCGCCCAGCAGGGTCGGCGTCTCACCGGCGTGCAGGGCCGAGGCCAGGCGCTCCGCCGTCTCGCGGTGCCCCGGCGTCATGCAGAGGGTGGTGCCGTCGGCGAAGACGTAGACGTCGAGGGTGCCCAGGGGGCCCGGCCGGACGTCGGCGAGTTCGACCTGGGCCGAGGCCAGTTCCTCCAGCGTCGCCACCGTGCGCTCGTGGTCGTTGACCACCGGTGACGAGACCGGCACGAAGTCCGGGTGGGAGGGGTGGCGGCGGCGGGCCGCGGCCAGTTCCGCGGACTCTCCCCCGAAGGAGGGGGCCCCGGCGGACTCGTCGGCATCGGCGCCGTGCTCGGCGACCGGCTCCAGGCCCACGAAATCGGCCTGCCGGGGCAGGAACAGCTCGCTGTCGGGCAGACCCAGCAGCGAGGGCGCGTCGGAGGCGTCACGGGCCTCCTGCGCGGCCCAGAAGGCGCGGGCCTCGGCGAGCTCGCGCTCACGCTCCTCGGCGAGGGCCTCGGCCACGGCGGCGCGTATCTCGTCGACGTCGGCGGGGTGGCGGGCGGCCGGCACGCGGCCCCGCGCCGCGGCGGCGTTACCCGCGGCGAGTTCGGCGTGCAGGGCGGCGACCTGCCGGCGCAGCACCATGAGGGTGCGCAGGACGGCGACGCCCACGGCGCCCGTGGCGACCGTGGTGACCAGCAAGGCGATCGGCATGGCGCTCACTGACGTACTCCCGGTTCAAAGTCGACCCCCGACTTCCTACATCAGCTTGAAGGGCGGACTAACCCGCTGTCAGTGCGTAACGTCACGAAACGGACATGATTTTGGGGCTGTTGTTCGGGGGTGAAGTAGCTCTGACCTGCGCACCTCCCTCTTGGAAGGGAGATAGGTCACATCCTGAGGGAGATTGGATCACAAATCGGCCCAGAACCCTGGCGGTTCAAGGGTTCTGGGCCTGACGGTGACGGTGGGTCCCCGTGTGACTACGGCAGGTCGGTCAGCTCAGGCGCTCGATGACCATCGCCATGCCCTGGCCGCCGCCGACGCACATCGTCTCCAGGCCGAACTGCTTGTCGTGGAACTGGAGGGAGTTGATGAGCGTGCCGGTGATGCGGGCGCCGGTCATGCCGAAGGGGTGGCCGACCGCGATGGCGCCGCCGTTGACGTTCAGCTTCTCCGGGTCGATGCCGAGGTCGCGGTAGGAGGGGATCACCTGCGCGGCGAACGCCTCGTTGATCTCGACCAGGTCGATGTCGCCGATGCCGAGACCGGCGCGGCGCAGCGCCTGCTGGGACGCGTCGACCGGGCCGAGGCCCATGATCTCGGGGGAGAGGCCGGAGACGCCGGTCGACACGATGCGGGCGAGCGGGGTCAGGCCGAGCTCGCGGGCCTTGGTGTCGCTCATGATGACGAGGGCGGCGGCGCCGTCGTTCAGCGGGCAGCAGTTGGCGGCGGTGACCATGCCGTCGGGGCGGAAGACCGGCTTGAGGCCCTGGACGCCCTCCAGGGTGACGCCGGCGCGCGGGCCGTCGTCCTTGGAGACGACCGAGCCGTCGGGGAGGGTCACCGGGGTGATCTCGCGCTCCCAGAAGCCGTTCTTGATGGCTTCCTCGGCGAGGTTCTGGGAGCGGACGCCGAACTCGTCCATGTCCTGGCGGGTGACGCCCTTCCAGCGGGCCAGGTTCTCGGCGGTCTGCCCCATCGCGATGTAGGCGTCCGGGACGAGACCGTCCTCGCGCGGGTCGTGCCAGGTGGTGCCCTCCTGCTGCGCGACGGCCTCGGTGCGGGCCTCGGCCTCGGCGAAGAAGGGGTTGTGCGTGTCGGGAAGGCTGTCGGAGTTGCCCTTCACGAAGCGGGAGACCATCTCGACACCGGCCGAGATGAACACGTCGCCCTCGCCGGCCTTGATGGCGTGCAGGGCCATGCGGCTCGTCTGGAGCGAGGAGGAGCAGTAGCGGGTGACCGTGCAGCCGGGGAGGTGGTCCATCCCCATCTGTACGGCGACGATGCGGCCCAGGTTGTTGCCCTGCTCGCCGCCGGGCAGGCCGCAGCCGAGCATCAGGTCGTCGATGTCCCTCGGGTCCAGCTCGGAAACCTTGGCCAGGGCGGCCTGGATGATCGTGGCGGTCAGGTCGTCGGGGCGCAGGTCCTTCAGGGAGCCCTTGAAAGCGCGGCCGATGGGGGAGCGGGCGGTCGAGACGATCACGGCTTCGGGCATGACGGCTCCAGTCAAGAAGGGGCGGCGCGCAGCGCCTCGTTGAGGGGCGGTGGTCGGGCGACGGGTGGGAGTACGAGGGTTGTGCAGGGCTGTGTGGGAAGTTACCCGTACGTATGGTCAGGGTCACGCTTAGAGCAGTGTGACCCTGACCGCAATTTACTAAGCGCTTGCTTGGGTCTCCGGTTCGACTGCCGAGACCCGCCGCCTACGGCGCCGCTTGAGCAGTGCCCACGGCCCCTTCGGCCCGGTCGGCATCGCGGCCGCGACCTCCGTGCCCGGCTCCGACGCCGCCTCGGCGGCCGCGCGCGCGACCGGCAGGAAGCCCTCGCGGCGGGAGGCGTCCGGACGCTCCTCCTCGGCCGGCCACAGGCCCAGCGCGGCGCACACCGTCGGCAGGACGGCCATCGCCGCGGTGGCGTAGCCCTCCGCCGAGGGGTGATAGTTGTCCGGGCCGAACAGCTCACGCGGATTCGCCGCGAACTCGGGACCCAGCAGGTCGCCGAGCGAGACGGTACGGCCGCCCTGCTCGACCGCGCCGATCGTCTGGGCGGCCGCCAGTTGCCGGGACGCCCGGCGGGCCAGCCAGCGCAGCGGCTGCTGCACGGGCGCGATCGTGCCCAGGTCGGGACAGGTGCCGACCACCACCTCGGCGCCGGCCGTGCGCAGCCGTCGTACCGCCGACGCCAGATGGCGTACCGAACGGGTCGGCGGCATCCGGGTGGTCACGTCGTTCGCGCCGATCATGATCACGCAGATGTCCGGGATCCGGGCCGGGTCCGCCAGGGTCAGCGCCACCTGGCGGTCCAGGTCGTCGGAGGTCGCCCCGGGAAGGGCGACGTTACGCAGGACCACCGGGCGTTCGGCCACCGCCGCGAGCCCCGACGCCAGCAGCGCGCCCGGCGTCTGGCCGCTGCGGCGGACCCCCTGGCCGGCGGCCGTGGAGTCGCCCAGCATCACCAGGCGCAGGGGCGGCTCTCCGGGGGCGGTGTAGGAACTGCCGTACCGGCCCTCCGCCTGCGGGACGTGCGGCGCCGTCCCGTTGCCCACCTGGCGCTTGGCCAGCTGCACCTCCGCCAGCACCAGTCCCATGGCCGCCGCGCCGACCAGACCGACCCCACCGCCGCCGTACGCGGCGCCGGCCGCGATCCGCCGGGCCACCCTCGCCCTCGACATGCTCGTCATGCGTCGCCGCCACCTCCTCGTGTCCGTACATCCACTCCTTGCCCCGTACGGACGGTCGCCCAATCTCAACGGGGAGTGAACGACCGTCACGGATCCCTGGGAGGCCATAGGCTGGCGGAACCAAACAGGATCACTTTTTTGCAAGCATCCGGAGACAACGGTGCAATTCCACGACTCGATGATCAGCCTCGTCGGCAACACCCCGCTGGTGAGGCTCAACAGCGTGACCAAGGGCATTCGGGCGACCGTCCTGGCCAAGGTGGAGTACTTCAACCCCGGCGGTTCCGTGAAGGACCGCATCGCCCTGCGCATGATCGAGGCGGCCGAGGAGAGCGGAGCGCTCGAGCCCGGCGGCACGATCGTCGAGCCGACCAGCGGCAACACGGGTGTCGGGCTGGCCATCGTGGCCCAGCAGAAGGGGTACAAGTGCATCTTCGTGTGCCCCGACAAGGTGAGCACCGACAAGATCAACGTGCTGCGGGCGTACGGCGCCGAGGTCGTCGTCTGCCCGACCGCCGTGGACCCGGAGCACCCCGACTCCTACTACAACGTCTCCGACCGGCTGGTCCGTGAGACGCCCGGCGCGTGGAAGCCCGACCAGTACTCCAACCCGAACAACCCGCTCTCCCACTACCACTCGACCGGCCCCGAGCTGTGGGAACAGACGGAGGGGAAGATCACCCACTTCGTGACGGGCGTGGGCACGGGCGGCACCATCTCCGGCACCGGCCGCTACCTGAAGGACGCCAGCGACGGCAGGGTCAAGGTCGTCGGCGCCGACCCCGAGGGCTCCGTCTACTCCGGCGGTTCCGGACGGCCGTACCTCGTCGAGGGCGTCGGTGAGGACTTCTGGCCCACCGCCTACGACCGGACCGTCGCCGACGAGATCGTGGCGGTGTCGGACAAGGACTCCTTCCAGATGACCCGCCGGCTGGCCAAGGAGGAGGGCCTGCTGGTGGGCGGCTCCTGCGGGATGGCCGTCGTCGCCGCGCTGAAGGTCGCCGAGCGGCTCGGGCCCGACGACGTCGTGGTCGTCCTGCTGCCCGACAGCGGACGCGGCTACCTCAGCAAGATCTTCAACGACGAGTGGATGGCCGACTACGGCTTCCTGGAGGACGAGGGCCCCAGCGCCCGGGTCGCGGACGTCCTCAACGACAAGGTGCACGGTGCCATCCCGTCCCTCGTCCACATGCACCCGGACGAGACCGTCGGCCAGGCCATCGAGGTGCTGCGCGAGTACGGCGTCTCGCAGATGCCGATCGTCAAGCCCGGCGCCGGTCACCCGGACGTGATGGCCGCCGAGGTCGTCGGCTCCGTCGTGGAACGTGAGCTGCTCGACGCCCTGTTCACCCAGCGGGCCTCGCTCGACGACCCGCTGGAGAAGCACATGTCCGCCCCGCTGCCCCAGGTCGGCTCCGGCGAACCGGTCGCCGACCTGATGTCCGTACTGGGGGTGGCCGACGCGGCGATCGTCCTCGTCGAGGGCAAGCCGACCGGCGTCATCAGCCGGCAGGACCTGCTGGCCTTCCTCGCCAAGGCCGGGAAGTAGGACCCCGCGTTCACGGCAGGATCCGCCGGGCGGGGCCTGCGCGGAAACGCCCGGTGAACTGCGCGTGTCCAGGACGAAGTTGCGGTTCGCCGGCCGAGGAGCGGACTTCGCAGAAGTGGTACGAGGGCGTCACGTCCACGCAGCACACGCTTAACACGGGTCCGGCACATTAGTGGTTGTCGGCAGGGCGGGAGCGGCTCCCCGCCCCGGCCGACACCAAAACGGCGTCACGGACCTCCGGAGCGGCTCCCGGACCTCCACAGACGCCTAGGACGCGGAGTCTGGCCCTGACCCGGCCCGCGTCCCTCGCGGGGACCGCCGTCGTCCCGCCCCCCGGCAACGGGGGTGCGGCGGTCCCCGCGCATAGCTTTTTCCAGCGGGTCTTCCTCAGCGGGTTCCTCAGTGAGTTTTCCTCAGCGGGCCCGACTGGTCGACCAACTTCCCAGGAGTGCCAGCCGCTCCGCCGTCTCCGAACCGGCTTCCGGCGTGTAGACGACGATCGTCTGCTCCGGGTCCGCCGGAACCGTGAGCGTCTCGTACGGGAGGGTGAGCAGGCCCGCCACCGGGTGGCGGACGCGTTTCACCCCGAACCTGCACTCCCGGATCTCGTGGTCCGCCCACAGCCGGCGGAAGTCCTCGCTCCTGAGGGAGAGTTCACCGATCAGGGCGGCCATCCCGGGTTCGTCGGGGTGGTGGCCGGCGTTCAGATGCAGCTGGGCGACGGTCTGCGCGGCCACCGCGGACCAGTCCGGGAACAGGTCGCGGGCGGCGGGATCGAGGAAGACCTGACGGGCGACGTTGCGCTCGCCGGCCGTCATCAGACCAAAACCGCTCAGGGCGTCGGCGAGGGCGTTCCAGGCGAGGACGTCCAGGCGGCGGCCGACCACGAACGCCGGGACCCGTTCCATGCCGTCCAGGATCAGCTGGACGCCGGCGCGGACGCGGGGCGCCGCGGGACGGCGGCTTCCGGTCCGGGACGGCCGGGCCACCGTACGCAGGTAGGCGTGCTCCGTCTCGTCCATGTGCAGGACGCGCGCGATCGCGTCCAGGACGGCGTCCGACACGGACGGTCCCCGCCCCTGTTCCAGCCGGATGTAGTAGTCGACGCTCACTCCGGCCAGTTGCGCCACCTCCTCGCGGCGCAGTCCCGGGACCCGGCGGCGCCCGTACGAGGGCAGCCCCACTTCCTCGGGCTGGATGCGGGCCCGACGTGAGCGCAGGAAGTCTCCGAGTTCGCCGTCCATGGGGGCGAGCCTAGGCGAGGGCGGGACCGGGAGCCTGGTACTGGCAGACCCAGGACAAGCTCATCCCTGGGTGGCCCGGGCGGGGCGGACGAGGGTGGGTGGCGTCGCCGGACGGACCGGCGGCGAGCGAACCCCCGAGGAGTCCTTCATGTCGTACGAGAACCTGGCCGGACGTACTGCCGTCGTCACCGGTGCCGCCAGCGGGATCGGCGAGGCCGTCGCCGTGCTGCTGGCCGGGCAGGGGGCGCGGGTCGCGCTGCTCGCCCGGCGCGCGGAGCGGCTGGAGGCGATCGCGGAGAAGATCCGGGCCGACGGGGGACAGGCGCTGGCCGTGGTCGCGGACGTCACCGACGACGCGTCGGTGGAGGCGGCCGCGGCCCGGATCCACGAGGCGTACGGGCCCGTCGACCTGGTCGTCAACTCCGCCGGGGTCATGCTGCCCAACCCGGTCGAGGCGGGCCGCATCGACGAGTGGCGGCGGATGCTCGACACGAACGTCACCGGCGTCCTCCGGGTCGTCCGCGCCTTCACCGGCGACCTGGTGGCGACGGCCGCGGAGGGCCGTACCGCGGACCTGGTGAACATCTCGTCCGTCGGCGCGCACCTCTTGTTCCCCCACTACGCGGTGTACTGCGCCACCAAGGCCGCGCTGACCCACCTCTCCCAGTCGCTGCGCACCGAGTTCGGGCCGCGTGACGTCCGGGTCACCAACGTCGAGCCGGGGCTGACGGACACCGAGCTGAAGACCCACATCGACAACGCGGAGCTGTCCGGGCAGCTGGACGGGATGTTCGACACGCTGGGCGGGCTGGCCTCGGAGGAGGTCGCCGATGTGGTGGCCTACGCGGCGAGCCGGCCGCGGCGGGTCAACCTGCGGCAGATCATGGTGCTGCCCACCCGGCAGGCCTGAACCCAGGCCGCCAGGTCAGTCCTCCCAGTCGCTGTCCTGGGACGATCCGCGCCTGCGGGGACGGAACAGGTCCGGGTTGGAGCGGGCGGCCTGGACGGCGTTCACCCCGACGATGCCGATCCAGGCGACGATCAGACCCGGGAGGTGGGCGACGCCGCCGCCGATCGCGGACAGCGGGATCGCCAGCACCAGCGAGACGAGGCCGAAGCCGAAGCGCTCGCCCCAGGAGTCGGTCGGCTTCGGCGACCGCGAACCCCGGGCCACCACCATCTGCTGCTCGGCCATCTGCCGGCGCACCCGGCGCTCCACGGCGCCGTCGATCCGCTGGTCGACCTTCTCCAGGAACGAGTCGACCAGCGCGGACTCGTACTCCACGCCCAGTTCCCTGCGCGCCTGCAGGGTGGCGTCGAGTTCCTTCTTGAGTTCCGTGTCCTGCGCGTCCATTCCGGTCATGCGATCCACGGTAAGGAGCCGGAACGGCTGCCGCACTGGGGTTATCCCCCCGGTTCGGCGGGGGGTCTTCAGGCCCGCCGGGTCAGTCCGTGTTGCTCGGCGTACGCGTTCGCCACGTCCTCGGGGTCCTTCTTGTCCTTGTCGACCTGGCGGTTGAGCTCGGTGAGGTCGTCCGTGGTCAGGACGTTGCCGAGCTCGGCGAGGGCCTTGCGGACCGCGGAGTCGGCCTTGCGGTCGGCGATGAGGGGGACGACGTGCTGGCCGGGGATGAGGTTCTTCGGGTCGGTCAGCACGACCCAGTCGTTGGCCACGATGTCGGTGTCCGTGGTGAAGAGGTTCGCCACGTCCACGTCGCCCTTCTTCAGGGCTCCCTTGACCAGCGGGCCGGAGGAGTCGAGGGACTTGAACTCCTTGAACTCCACCCCGTAGACGTCCTTCAGGCCGATCACGCCGACCTCGCGCTTCTTGACCTCGGGCGCGGCGCCGATGACCAGCTTGCCGTTCTGCTTCCTGAGGTCGGCGAGGGAGGTCAGGCCGTACTTCTCGGCGGTCTCCTGGGTGACGGCGAAGGCGTCCGAGTCCTCGGCCATGCCGTACGGCAGCACCTGGAGGCCGGCGGGCAGGGCGACGGCGAGGGCGTTCTGCATCTCGCCCTCCTCGGTCGCCGTCGCCTTCGGGGCGAGGTAGTGCAGGAGGGCGCCCTGGTACTCGGGGAGGAGGTCGATGTCGCCGCCCTTGAGGGCGGGGATGAGGATCTCGCGGGTGCCGAGGTTGGGACGGACGGTGGTCTTCACACCGGCCGCCTGCAGCACGGCGGCGTACAGGTGTCCGAGGACCTGGTTCTCGGTGAAGTTGGCGGTGCCGATGGTGATCCCGCCCTTGCTGGAGCCGCTGCCACCGGAGGTGGAGCCCTGGCTGTCGAGGGACGTGATGCCGCTCGCGCAGGAGGAGAGGGCGGGGACGGAGGCGGCCGCGAAGAGGCCGCCGAGGAGCGTACGACGATTCATTCGGGGTTCCCTAGGCGGTGCGGTGGGTGCGGTGGCGGAAGAGGAAGCGCTGGAGGCCGGCGAGGCAGAGGTCCAGGGCGACGGCCACCGCGGCTACCAGCACCGCGCCGCCGAGCACCTGCACGAGGTCGCGCTGGGCGAGGCCGTCGAAGACGTAGCGGCCCAGGCCGCCGAAGGAGACGTACGCGGCGATCGTGGCCGTGGCCACCACCTGGATGAGGGCCAGGCGCAGGCCCGTCATGATCAGGGGCAGGGCGAGCGGGAACTCCACCTGGAGCAGGACCTGGTGGCCGCGCATGCCCTGGCCGCGCGCCGCGTCCTTCACGTCCGGGTCGACGGCGGTCATCCCGGCGTAGGTGTTGGTGACGATCGCCGGGACCGCGAGGGCGACCAGGGCGACGTACACGGGCAGCATCGACAGACCGCCGGCCAGGAAGACCAGGACGACCAGGCCCACGGTCGGCAGGGCGCGGCCGAAGGACGCGAGGTTGATCGCGAGGAACGCGCCGCGGCCGGTGTGGCCGATCAGCAGGCCCAGCGGGAGGCCGATGACGGTCGCGATGAGAGTGGCCAGGAGCGAGTACTGGAGGTGTTCGGCGAGGCGGTGGCCGATGCCGTCCGAGCCGGACCACTGGGTGCCGCTGGTCAGCCAGCCGCCGAGGTTGGAGAAGAGTTCGTACATCTCAGGCTCGCCGCCTCTTCCACGGGGTGAGGACGTACTGGAGGGCGACCAGCAGGGCGTCCGCGACGACGGCGAGGAGGAGGGTGAGGACCACTCCCACGATCACCGGGGTCGGGTAGTTGCGCTGGAAGCCGTCGGTGAACAGCTGGCCCAGGCCGCCGTCGCCGATGTAGGTCGCGACGGAGACCAGGGAGATCGACATGACCGTCGCGATCCGGACGCCCGCCATGATCACGGGGAGCGCGAGCGGGAGCTCGACGGTGAGGAGCGTGCGCAGGGGGCGCGTGCCCATCGCCTTCGCGGCCTCCTTCGTCTTCGCGGGGACCGAGTCGAGGCCCTCGACGGTGTTCCGGAGCAGGACGACCAGGGTGTAGACCGTCAGGCCGATCACGGTCGTGGTGCGGGTGAGGCCGCTGACCGGCAGCAGCAGCACGAAGATCGCGATCGACGGGATCGTGAACAGGACGTTCGACGCGCCGAGCAGGAACCCGCGCAGGAAGCGGACCCGGTGGGCGACCACCGCGAGCGGGAGCGAGATCAGCAGGCCGAAGAAGACCGCGCTCAGGGCCGCCTGGAGGTGGGAGACCGTGAGGGTGGTGAGGTCGTCGGTGTGGCCGGATATCCACGACCAGTCGATGGTCACGCGGCCGCACCCGTCTCCGCGCGGGCCTCGGTGTGGGCCTGGCCGGCGTGGGTGTGGATGTCGTCGCGGGACGAGACTCCGGTGAGGACGCCGTGCGCGTCGACCCGGGCGATCAGGCCGCCGGGGGAGGCGACGGACTCGTTGAGCGCCGCGAGCAGGGAGTCGCCGTCCTTGAGCGGCCGTACGGGGATCTCGGCGTCCTTCGACGCCCAGTGCAGCGGCCTGCTCGCCTCGTCGACGACGAGGGCCCAGGGACCGCCCTCCGGGGCCGGGCCCTGCGGGACGTTCGCGAGGGTCTTGAGCGAGAGCAGCTTGAGGCCGCGCTCGGCGCCGAGGAAGTCGGCGACGAAGTCGTCGGCCGGGCGGGCCAGGAGCTCGGAGGGGGTGGCGCACTGCACCAGGTGACCGCCGGTGCGGAAGATCGCGATCTGGTCGCCGAGCCGTACCGCCTCGTCGATGTCGTGCGTGACGAAGACGATGGTCTTGTTCAGCTCCTTCTGGAGCCTGAGCAGTTCGTCCTGTAGCTGGGTGCGCACCACCGGGTCGACCGCGCCGAACGGCTCGTCCATGAGGAGGACCGGCGGGTCGGCGGCGAGCGCGCGGGCGACGCCGACGCGCTGCTGCTGGCCGCCGGAGAGCTGGTGCGGGTAGCGGCGGCCGGCCTCGGCGGTGAGGCCGACGGTCTCGAGGAGTCCGGCCGCCCGGGCCCGTGCCCTGCGGCGGCCGTGGCCGAGCAGCAGCGGCACGGTCGCGATGTTGTCGAGCACCGTGCGGTGCGGGAAGAGGCCCGACTGCTGGATGACGTACCCGATGGAGCGGCGCAGTTCGGCCGCGTCCTGCCGGGTGACGTCCTTGCCGCCGACGCGGATGGTGCCGGAGGTCGGTTCGACCATCCGGTTGATCATCCGCAGGGTGGTCGTCTTGCCGCAACCGGAGGATCCGACGAGGACGGTCACGCCGCCTTCCGGCATGTCGAGGGTGAGGTCGTGGACTGCTGTCGTGCCGTTGGGGAAGCGCTTGTGGACCGCGTCGAACTGGATCATGAGTTGTCCCTTGCCCGGCTGTATAACGTCATGCAGAGTTCTCGGTAGGTGAATAGGTTGTCAACGGCCCGGTGTAAATCCGAGGTAACGGATGACCGAGAAGCAAGATTAGGTGTCCGTATCGAGGAGGTTTTGGGCTTGATGTCGTCTCGAATCGTGGACACGCCGTGGATTGCGGGCCCGGGGCTCGTCGTCCTCGACGGGGTCGGTCTCGGCGTCACCGACGTCGTGCGCCTCGCGGACGGGGCCGCCCGGCCGATCCCGGGCAGCGAAGCGGTGCGGCGCGTCGAGGATTCCTGGGACGCCGCCCGCCGGATCGCCGCCACCGGACGCGTCTACGGCCGCTCCACCGGCGTCGGCGCCAACCGGAACGAGGACGTGCCCACCGACGCGGCCGCCGAGCACGGTCTGCGACTGCTGCGCAGCCACGCCGGCGCCATCGGCGAGGAACTCCCGGCCCGGCAGGTGCGCGCCATGCTCGCCGTCCGCACCAACCAACTGCTGGCCGGCGGCGCGGGCCTGAGGCCCACCGTCGTCACGGCCCTGTGCGAGGCGCTGGAGAGCGGGGCGTACCCGGTCGTGAACGAGTTCGGCTCGGTCGGCACCGGCGACATCGCCGCCCTCGCCCAGGCCGGCCTCGCCCTGGCCGGCGAACACCCCTGGCGGGGCACGGGCGCGCCCGACGCCCAGCCGCTCGACAACAACGACGCCCTGGCCTTCATCAGCAGCAACGCCCTCACCCTCGGCCAGTCCGCCCTCGCCCTGCACGAACTGCGCGGGCTGCTGGAGGCCACCCAGGTCGTCGGCGCCCTCTCCCTGCTGGCCGTGGACGGCTCGCACGAGGCGTACGCCGCCCCCGTGCACGCCGCCCGCCCGCACCGCGGCTCCAGCGAGGTCGCCCGCCGGATGCGCGAGCTGATCGGCGCCGCCGACCGGCCGACCCCGCCGCTCGGCCGCATCCAGGACCCGTACGGCTTCCGCTGCCTGCCCCAGATCCACGGCCCGGCCCACGACGCGGCCGACGCTCTGGAGCAGGTCCTCGCGATCGAGATCAACGCGGCCGCCGAGAACCCCCTGATCTGTCCCGAGGACCTGGCCGCCTACCACCACGGCGGCTTCTACCAGGCCCAACTCGCCCTCTCCCTGGACCACTTCAGGCTGGCGATGACACAGGTGGCGCGGCTGTCCACGTCCCGCCTGTCGTCCCTGAACGAGCCCGCCTTCACGCGGCTGCGGCCCTTCCTCGCCGGCCAGGAGGCCGCCTCCTCCGGCGTGATGATCCTCGAGTACGCCGCCGGAGCCGCCCTCGGCGATCTGCGGGCCTTCTCCGCGCCCGCCTCCCTGGGTCACGCTGTACTCTCCCGGGGCGTCGAGGAACAGGCCAGTTTCGCCTCGCTCGCCGCACGTCAGACACTGCGCGCGTGCGGCGCGTACCGTCTCGTCGTCGGCTGCGAACTCGTCGCCGCCGTACGGGCGCTGCGCCAGCGCGACCTCAGGCCCGACCCGGACCTTCCGGTGGGCCGCGCGCAGGAGCTCGCCGAGTCGGTGCTCGACGAGGACCCGGCCGACCGGCCGCTCACACACGACGTGACGACCGCGGCCGCACTGCTCGACCGGTTCACGGACATCTGGAGGGGGAGCGAGGCATGAGCGCGGAGACGGGTGCGGGCGGACCGGAGTCGGGTGCGGTGGGCGCGGGGTCGGGTGCCGGTGGGGCGGGTGTGGGTGTGGCCGTGCCGGACAGTCCCGCCGCCCGGCTGCAGGCCCTGTTCGAGGGGCACCGGCTGACACCGACCCAGCGGCGCATCGCGCACAGCATGGTGCGGCGGGCCGCCGACGTGCCGTTCCTGTCCAGCGTGGAGCTGGCCGAGCTGGCCGGGGTCAGCCAGCCCTCCGTCACCCGCTTCGCGGTCGCCCTCGGCTTCGACGGCTACCCCGCTCTGCGCAAGCACCTGCGCGAGGTCGCGCCCACCGAACAGACGGCCGCCTCGGCGTCGTACAACGAGTACCAGCAGGCCGTCGAGGCCGAGATCGAGAACCTGCGGCACCTCGCGGAGGTGCTGGCCGACCCGCGGCCCGTGCAGAGGGCGGGGCGGCTCCTCGCGGCCTCGCGTCCGCTTCCCGTGCTCGGGCTGCGGGCGGCGGCCTCGCAGGCATACGGCTTCGCGTACTTCGCCGCCAAGGTCCACCCGGACGTACGGCTGCTCAACGAGGGCGGCACGATGATCCACGACCGGATCGACGCCGCCGTACGCGCGGGCGCCTCGACCCTGCTGTGCTTCGCGCTGCCCCGGCATCCGCGCGAGGTCGTGGACACCCTGGCGTACGCCAGGGAGGCGGGCCTGACGGTCGTCAGCGTCGCCGACTCGGCCTTCGCGCCGGTCGCCAAGGTGTCCGACCTGCTGCTGCCGGCCGCCGTCGGCACCGGGCTGGCGTTCGACACGGTCTGTGCGCCGATGCTGCTGGGCCGCGTCCTGCTGGAGGCGATGTGCGACGACCTGCCGGACGCGCAGGCGCGGCTGGAGGAGTTCGACGCCAGGGCGGCGTCTCGGGGGCTGTTCGTGGAGTGACGGGGACCGTGTGACCGGCGCAGCCCCGGTTGTCCCACGACTCGCCGAGCGTCTTGGCCCGTCTCTCAGACTCGTCTCACGTTCACTCGCTAATCTGTGCGACCAGAAAATCGTGCTGAGGCGACGAGGAGGCGGGATCGTGTCACGCGGAGTTCGCGAGGGGCGCGGAGGGCAGGGACTGGCTCGGGTGGCCGTCGTGGTACGGGCGGGAGCAGCACCGATGTGGTGGCTCGGCGTGTTCGCGGCGGGCATCGGCCTGCTGGTGCCGGGCATCACCGGCCGGCGGATCGGGGTGATGGCCGGGGCCGTCCTGTTCGTCGTCGCCGCGGCCGTCGTGTCGTACCGCGGCCGCAAGCGGTACGCCGGGCTGGCGAGTTCCGCCGTCCGCGCCGGGAAGCACGACGTGCTCCAGGACCGTGCGGTGAGCGCGCGCAACTGGCGCCGGGGCCACCTCTGGTGGCTTTCGCTCGCCTTCCTCGCCGCGCTGGGCAGCGCGTTCGCCATGCCCGCCGCGGGCGGCATGCTGCTCGCCGGATGCGGTACGGGGCTGTGGCTGAAGGCCGCCTGGCTGGGGCGGCGCGAGCAGGCCGGGGACGCGCTGCTGTGGGTGCGTGTCGACTGGCTCGCGGCGAACGGCGGCCGTCCGGCCGGCAAGACGGTCAAGGCCTATCGCAGTACGGGCATCGCGGCCGGCGACGCGGCCCCGGGTGGAGCGCGCCGCCGCACCGCGGCCCTGGTCTAGTCGGGCCTGGTCAGACCTCCAGGTCCTCTTCGATCCTCTTCAGCTGGTGGCGGGCCATCGCCAGGTTGGCCCGCTTGGCGTCCAGCACCAGGTAGAGGAAGAGACCGTTGCCGCCGCGTCCGCTGATCAGCCGGATCAGGTGGTACTGGTCGGAGAGGGTGATCAGGATGTCCTCGATCTGGGCCTTGAGCCCGAGGTGTTCCATGGTGCGCATCTTCGAGCGGACGACGTCGGTGTTGCCGGCGGCGGCGACGTTGAGGTCGAAGCCCTTGCTTCCCCCCAGCGTCCCCAGCGCCATGCCGCTGGTGTAGTCGACGAGCGCGACGCCGGTGGCGCCCTCGATCGAGGCGAGTGCTTCTTTGAGTGTGGTTTCGGTGTTGGCCATGACTGTTCCTCGGTTCCTTTCAACTTTCGCTTGTGGTGCGTGCGTTGGTGGTCGTGGCGGTCGTGGTGGCCCGTGGTGTGCGCGGGGCTCTGGTCCGGGCGGCGGTCGCGGCCTTCGCGGGTGCCTTCGTAGGTGCCTTGGCGGGTGCCTTGGCGGGAGGCTTGGCAGGAGTGGCCGGGTCGGCCGGGTCGGCCCGAGGCGCCGGGGGTGCCGTCGCGGTGTCGACGAGTTCGCCGATACGGGCGCCCGACCGCCGGCCCTCCAGGTGCAGGCGGCCGACGTTGACGCGGTCCTGGGCGAGCAGCGTCAGCAGGGCGCCGTGGCCCGCCGCGTAGGTGGCCACATAGCCGTAGACCCCGCGCACGAGCAGCTCGCGGAAGTCCCCCTGACCGGTCACGTCGGCCAGCTGTGCGGCGAGGCCCCGGGCCGTCGTGACGAGCGCGGCCACGTCCGCCGGGGCGACGCCGGGGGTGTCCTGGGCCAGGACGAGACCGTCGGCGCCGGTCGCGAGGGCGCCGGTGAGCTGGGGCACGCGGGCTCTGAGCCGGCGCAACTCGTCCAGGATGTCGGCCTCCGCTGCCATCAGATCGCTCCTCTCGGCGCGGGTCCGCTGCTGCTGCCGTTGCCGTTCAAAGGGCCTCCAGCGCATCCCTGAGCCTCTTCAGCAGCGTGATGTGGGGGTCGGTGACGTCGACGGGGATTCCGGCGAGCGGGTCCGGTGCCGCGGGTGGCTCCGGTGTGACGGGCGCCTCGCACGGCCCGGGCACCTCGTACGTGCCCGGTGTCCCGTACGTGCCGGGTGTCTCGGCGGCGGGCGCAGGTGGGCGGGGTCGGGGTCTGACCACTCCGGCCGCCGCCAGGCGCCGCAGGTCCACGAGTGTGTGGAAGGCCGGACGGCCCAGCTCCCGCGCGATGTCCGTCGCCGTGCGTACGTCGTCCAGCTCGGCCAGGACCGCCCGCTGGCGGGAGGTGGGTGCCGGGGGCGCGGCGCGGTGCGTCCGGGCCAGCGGGGCCTCGTCGGTCGTCGGGTCGGGCCAGATGCGGTGCAGCATGTCCCGGCGGCGCAGGGTCTCGCGCTCCAGGGCGGCCACGGGCACCGGGCACCCGCAGGCGGGCGCGGGCCCCGCGTCCTCGCCGTCCTCGCCGTCCTCGGGGCCGTAGCGGAAGCGGCCCGGCGTGCTGCTGGGCGCGAGGGCGAAGTACGCGGCGTCGTACAGCGCGGTCAGCCGGCACAGCTCCAGCGCGCCCGGGGTGAGGTGCCCGTCGTCGACCAGGAGGTGGCCGGCGCGATGCCGGTCACCGGTCTCGGCCAGCGCCTGCCGCCAGGCGCCGGCGTCCAGGGTGCCGCGGGCGGTGAGCAGGACGTCGAGGCCGGGGGCGGACGGGCTGTCGGCGTGCACCACCCGGCCCTCGGCGAGGTGGAGCGTGCCGCGCTCGCGGACCAGGACGCCGGTGGCCCGTTCGGCGGCCAGCCGGGTCAGCATGGGCGAGACACCGCCCCAGCCCCGGTCCCGGACCGCCGCTCTTTCCCGCACCGGCAGCCGGGGTGGCGGGGTGGTCTGTACGGCGGTCATCCCAGCACCAGCCGTCCGGCCATCTCGCCGAGCCGGATGCGGGCCAGCGCGAGGTTGCCCTCCGAGCGGGCCAGCCACAGGTGCAGACACACGCTGCTGTCGAAGGGCGTCCGCACGAACCGCAGCACGTGATAGCTGTCCCGGTTGCTGATGATCAGGTCCTCGACCGGCGGATCGATGCCGTCGTCGTGTCGTGGCTCGCCGGTCCTGCCGACCTCTCCGTCCTCACCGGTGTCGGGTGCGAAGGCGTGCTGCTCGGCGGCGAGCCGGGCGAGCTCCGCGGCCTCCACCGCGGCCGTCTCCTGGTCGCCGCCCGGGGATTCCCCGACGACGCCCAGGGCCAGGCCGCTCGTCCAGTCGACCAGTGCGGCGCCCCGGGCACCGGGCAGTCGCATGGCTTCGAGCAGGCACTCGTCGATTCCGGGCACCGTTGTTCCCCTCCCGCCTGGGGTTCGGCTGAGTGACGCCGAAGCTACGCAACGTGTGCGTGCGGGGTGAGGATTCTGGCATTTTCCGGTGGAACATGCGGCGAGTGACTAAGGTGGGTCAACTGACCTTTTTTCCTTGGACAGTTGATCACCAGATCCCCCGGAGCGCGTCAACGGCGTCCCGGTGTACGGAGTGTGGTGAGTGCGCCCGCGTGCGCCCCTCCCGACTCGGCCACGATCTCCTCGACGGTCTGCGCCTCCCGCACGGTCGCGAAGGCGGTGCCCCCGGCCCCGTCCGGCGCGAAGCCGTAAACCCCCGGCCGGGCCAGGGAGTTGTACGCGTAGTGGTGCGCGAAGTAGTAGGCCCCCGTGTCCAGCGCCGCCGCGTAGTCGCCCTGTTCGAGGAGCGGCAGCGCATACCCCTGGGCGAGCAGGTCGCCCGCGAAGCACGCCGGCCCGGCGACGTCCTGCACGACCTCGGGCCCCTCCTTCGGCCGCCCCTTGCCGTCGTACGCGGCGATCCTCAGCGGCCACGCCCCCGGCGCGTACACCGTCCGCGTCGCCACCTGCACGCCCGCGTGCGTCACCGCGACCGGCCGGCCGCCCGCGCTCTTGGCGTACTCGACGCGCGCCACCACCGTCCCGTGCTTGGCCAGCAGTGACCGCCCGAACTCGGTCACCAGCCCGTACCGCCCGTCGAACAGCCCCGGCACCGCCTCCTTCAGCACCCGCGCGTAGTCCGCGTACGTCGGTGTCGTCACGTCCGACGTGAAGTTGACCGGCAGCCCGCCGCCGATGTCGATCGTGTCGATCCGCGGGCGCCCGATCCGCCGGTTGATCTCCTCCGCGAGCGCGTACGTCGCCGCCACGCCCTCGGCCATCAGCGACAGCGGGACGCCCTGTGACCCGGAGTGCGCGTGCAGCCGGGACAGCCAGGGGCGCTCGGCGTAGGCCCGCACCACCCACTCGCGCGCCCCCTCGTCCCGCAGCGCCACCCCGAACTTCGAGGTCGCCGTGGCAGTGGAGAGCGCTTCGATGGCCCCGGCCCCGACCTGCGGGTTCACCCGGATCCCGAGGGGGGAGCGACTGGCCGCCGACCTCATCAGAGCGTCGATGCGGTCCAGCTCCTGCGGGTTGTCGGCGTTGACGGCGATTCCCAACGCCAGCGCCTCCCTCAGCTCGGCCGGCGTCTTGGCGGGCGAGTCGAGAACCGTCCGGTCCGGCGGCAGCCCCGCCGCCCGCGCCAGGGCCAGTTCGCCCGGGCTCGCCACCTCGACGCCGATGCCCTCCTCGCGCAGCAGCCGCAGCACCGGCACCAGTGGGGTCGCCTTCACCGCGAAGGCGTGCAGTACGGGCGTGCCCGGCGCCGTGACCTCGTCGAACGCCGTCCGCAGGGCCGCGGCCGACTCGCGGATCCCGGTGACGTCGAGCAGGCCGACGATGGGCGCGTCCGGCCGGAGCAGCCCCTGCTCCACGGCCGCGCGGACCGCCTCGTCCCGGCGGACGACCCGTTCCCCGTCGGTGTCGCCGCTCGGGTCACCGGCGTTGCTGTTGTCCTGGTCCACGACGTCCCCGTCCTGTCGCTGCCTGCGCCCGCGTGCCGGGCCGGCCGCCCATGTGTGTGTCCCTTGTGCGTCCCTGCGTCCCTCTGTCCCTGTGTCCTCTGTTCAGCGAAACATCCATGCCTCACCCATGCCGACGCAAGAACGTATTGACTAGTTCTATTCAGAGAGCCAGGATGTGAATATCGACAGTAAGAACCCCGTCGGGAGCAATCCACCAGGAGCCAGGAGGCAGACCATGTCAGGACCCCGCCCCGTACGAGCACCGCGCGGTACGGAACTGAGCGCCCTGGGATGGCAGCAGGAAGCCGCCCTGCGGATGCTGCAGAACAACCTCGACCCGGAGGTCGCCGAGCACCCCGACAAGCTCGTCGTCTACGGCGGCACCGGCAAGGCGGCCCGCGACTGGCGCTCCTTCGACGCCATGGTCCGCACCCTGCGGACCCTCAAGCAGGACGAGACGATGCTCGTCCAGTCCGGCCGCCCGGTCGGCGTCATGCAGACCCACGAGTGGGCCCCGCGCGTCCTCATCGCCAACTCGAACCTCGTGGGGGACTGGGCGAACTGGGAGGAGTTCCGGCGCCTGGAGCAGCTGGGCCTGACCATGTACGGGCAGATGACCGCCGGTTCCTGGATCTACATCGGCACCCAGGGCATCCTCCAGGGCACCTACGAGACCTTCGCCGCCGTCGCCGCGAAGAAGTTCGGCGGCACCCTCGCCGGGACGATCACCCTCACCGCCGGCCTCGGCGGCATGGGCGGCGCCCAGCCGCTCGCCGTGACCATGAACGACGGCGTCGCGATCTGCATCGACTGCGACCCGCGTGCCATCGAGCGCCGCATCGAGCACCGCTACCTCGATGTGCAGGCCGACTCCCTGGAGCACGCCCTCCAGCTCGCCGTCGAAGCCCGCGACGCCCGCCGCCCCCTCTCCATCGGCCTGCTGGGCAACGCCGCCGAACTGCTGCCGCGCATGCTCGCCGAGGGCGCCCCCGTCGACATTGTCACCGACCAGACCTCGGCCCACGACCCGCTGGCCTATCTGCCGACGGGCGTCGACTTCGACGACATGGCGTCCGCCGCGGCCAAGGACCCGGCCGGTTTCACCACCCGCGCCCGCGAGTCGATGGCCCGCCACGTCGAGGCCATGGTCGGTTTCATGGACGCCGGCGCCGAGGTCTTCGACTACGGCAACTCGATCCGCGGCGAGGCCCAACTCGCCGGGTACGACCGTGCCTTCGCCTTCCCCGGCTTCGTCCCCGCCTACATCCGCCCCCTGTTCTGCGAGGGCAAGGGCCCCTTCCGCTGGGCGGCGCTGTCCGGAGAGGCCTCCGACATCGCCAAGACCGACAAGGCGATCCTCGACCTGTTCCCCGAGAACGAGTCCCTCGCCCGCTGGATCAAACTGGCGGGGGAGCGGGTCCACTTCCAGGGCCTGCCCGCCCGCATCTGCTGGCTCGGCTACGGCGAGCGCGACAAGGCCGGTGAGCGGTTCAACGACATGGTCGCGAGCGGCGAGCTGGCGGCGCCGCTGGCGATCGGCCGCGACCACCTCGACGCCGGGTCCGTGGCGTCGCCGTACCGCGAGACCGAGGCGATGCTCGACGGCTCGGACGCGATCGCCGACTGGCCGCTGCTGAACGCCATGGTGAACGTGGCGTCGGGAGCGTCCTGGGTGTCCATCCACCACGGCGGCGGCGTCGGCATGGGGCGGTCCATCCACGCGGGCCAGGTCTCCGTCGCCGACGGCACCAAGCTCGCCGGCGAGAAGATCCGCCGGGTCCTGACCAACGACCCCGGCATGGGTGTCATCCGGCACGTCGACGCGGGCTACGACATCGCGGAGTCGGCGGCGGCGGAGCGAGGTGTGCGGGTTCCTATGCGCGAAGGTGACGAGGCGTGATCCAGCGTGATGGTGGGCGTGGCGGCAACTCCCCGGCGGGGGCTGAGGCTTCGTCGCCGGGCGCGGGTTCGGCTGTGCCCACCCTCCCCCACTCTCCACTTCGTTCGAGCGGGGGGACCCCCATCGCCCCGCGGAACGACCGCCCACAGCCTGGTGCGGGCGGTGGTTCCTTCCTGGAGATGTGGCGCGAGCTGCGCCCCATCGGTCGGCATCCGGACTCCGGCGGCTACCGCCGCTTCGCCTGGACCGGTGCCGATGCCGAGTGCCGGGCCTGGTTCCGGGCGCAGGCCGAGGCGCGCGGGCTGACGTACGAACTGGACCGGAACGGGAACCAGTGGGCCTGGCTCGGGGATCCCGCTGCCGGGGACGCCGTCGTCACCGGGTCGCATCTCGACTCCGTGCCGGACGGCGGAGCCTTCGACGGGCCCCTCGGGGTCGTGTCCTCCTTCGCCGCGCTGGATGAACTGCGCGCACGGCGGGCCGAGTTCACCAAGCCCTTCGCGATCGTCAACTTCGGTGACGAGGAGGGCGCCCGGTTCGGGCTGGCCTGTGTCGGGTCGCGGCTGGCCGCCGGGGAGCTCGGCGCCGAGCAGGCGCACCGGCTGACCGACGGGGACGGGGTGAGCTTGCCGCGTGCCATGGAGGCCGCCGGGTACGACCCCGACGCCATCGGCCCGGACCCGGAGCGCCTCGGCCGTATCGGTGCCTTCGTCGAGCTGCACGTGGAGCAGGGGCGGGCGCTCGACCTGAGCGGCGACCGGGTCGGCATCGCCGGCGCCATCTGGCCGCACGGACGGTGGCGGTTCGACTTCCGGGGCGAGGCCAACCACGCCGGGACGACCCGGCTGGTCGACCGGCGCGACCCCATGCTGTCGTACGCCGAGACCGTGCTCGCCGCCCGCCGTGAGGCGCAACTCGCCGGTGCCGTGGCCACCTTCGGCAAGATCACCGTCGAGCCGAACGGCGTCAACGCCATCCCCTCCCTGGTGCGCGGCTGGCTCGACTCCCGGGCCGCCGACCAGGAGACCCTGGACACGGTCGTGGCCGGGGTCGAGAAGGCCGCCCGTGAGTACGCGGCCGCTCACGGCGTCGACCTCGACGTCGTCCGTGAGTCCTTCACACCGGTCGTCGAGTTCGACCACGCCCTGCGCGACGAACTCGCCCGCATCCTGGGCAGGGACAGCGGCAGGGACACCGACCTCAAGGTCCCCGTCCTGGGCACCGGTGCCGGACACGACGCCGGAATCCTCTCCGGGAGCATCCCGACCGCCATGCTGTTCGTGCGCAACCCCACCGGCGTCTCGCACTCCCCGGCCGAGTACGCGGCGGAGGACGACTGCGTGGCGGGTGTTGTCGCTCTCGCCGACGTACTGGAAGGGCTGGCCTGCACGTGACCCCGACGGAGCGGACTCGTACGTACTGGCTGGAGCACGCCTGGCTCGACACCCATGTCGAGCCGGGGGTCGCCGTCGAGGTCACGGACGGCCGCATCACCGCCGTCCGCACCGACACCCCCACCCCGCCCCCCGGCGCCGAAACCCTCCGCGGCCTGACCCTGCCGGGCCTGGCGAACGCCCACTCGCACGCCTTCCACCGCGCCCTGCGCGGCACCGTCCAGGTCGGCTCCGGCACCTTCTGGACCTGGCGCGAGGTCATGTACTCCGTGGCCGACCGGCTCACCCCGGAGACCTACCACGCGCTGGCCCGCGCGGTGTACGCGGAGATGGCCCTGGCCGGCGTGACGGCCGTCGGCGAGTTCCACTACCTGCACCACGCCCCGGGCGGCACCCCGTACGCCGACCCGAACGCCATGGGCGAGGCCCTTGTCGACGCCGCCTCCGAAGCCGGTGTCCGCATCACCCTCCTCGACACCGCCTACCTTTCCTCCGGCTTCGGACAGCCGCCCAACACCCACCAGCTCCGCTTCTCGGACGGGAGCGCGGACGCCTGGGCGGAACGCTGTTCAGTTCTCAAGGACCGGGATCACGCGCGGATCGGGGCCGCCATCCACTCCGTACGGGCCGTGCCCGCAGGGCAGTTGGCGACGGTGGCCCGCTGGGCCGAGGAGCGGCGGGCCCCGCTCCACGTGCACCTGTCCGAGCAGACCGCCGAGAACGACGCCTGCCGGGAGGCGCACGGCTGCACGCCGACGCGGCTCCTGGCCGAGCACGGGGTGCTGGGCCCGCGCACCACCGGTGTCCACAACACGCACCTCACCGACGAGGACATCGCCCTGCTCGGCGACTCGGGAACCGGCACCTGCATGTGCCCCACCACCGAGCGCGACCTGGCCGACGGCATCGGCCCCGCAGCCGCCCTCCAGAAAGCCGGCTCCCCGCTCTCCCTCGGCTCCGACAGCCACGCCGTCATCGACCTGCTCGAAGAGGCACGCGCGATGGAGCTCGACGAGCGCCTGCGCACCCGCACCCGCGGTCACTGGACGGCAGCCGCCCTGCTGCGGGCCGCTTCCGCCGACGGCCACGCCGCCCTCGGCTGGGGCGAGGCGGGCACCATCGAACCCGGCGCGCTCGCCGACCTCACGACGATCGCGCTCGACTCGGTCAGAACGGCGGGCCCGCTGCCCAGGCTCGGCGCCGAGACGGCCGTATTCGCGGCGACGGCAGCGGACGTACGGCACACGATCGTGGGCGGACGGCACGTCGTACGCGACGGGGCACACTCCCTCGTACCGGATGTGCCGCGGGCGCTGTCGGCCGCGATCGACGCCCTGCGCTCCTGAACCCCACCGAAGCCCACGCCCACGAGGACACGATGAGCAGCACTGTCATCACCAACATCGCCACGCTGGTCACCAACGACCCCTCCCTCGGTGACGGCTCTCCCCTCGGTCTGATCCAGGACGCGGCCGTCGTCATCGACGGCGACCGCATCGCGTGGACCGGTGAATCAAGCAAAGCACCCGCCACCGACAGTCACGTCGACGCCGCCGGCCGCGCGGTCCTCCCGGGCTTCGTCGACTCCCACTCGCACCTGCTCTTCGCGGGCGACCGGACGGCGGAGTTCAACGCCCGCATGTCGGGGCGCTCGTACACAGCCGGAGGCATCCGTACGACGGTCGCGGCCACCCGCGCCGCGAGCGACGACGACCTCGAACGCAACCTCACCCGCTACCTCGCCGAGGCCCTCCGCCAGGGCACGACCACCTTCGAGACCAAGTCCGGCTACGGCCTGACCGTCGCCGACGAGTCCCGCGCCCTGCGCATCGCCGCCGCCCACACCGACGAGGTCACCTACCTCGGCGCCCACATCGTCGCCCCCGACCACGCCGACGACCCCGCCGCGTACGTCGCCCTCGTCACCGGCGAGATGCTCGACGCCTGCGCCCCGTACGCCCGTTGGATCGACGTCTTCTGCGAGAAGGGCGCCTTCGACGGCGACCAGGCCCGCGCGATCCTCACGGCGGGCAGGGCGAAGGGGCTCCATCCGCGCATCCACGCCAACCAGCTGTCCTACGGCCCCGGCGTGCAACTGGCGGTCGAACTGGACGCCGCCAGCGCGGACCACTGCACGCACCTCACGGACGCGGACGTCGACGCGCTGGCCGGCGGCAACACGGTGGCGACCCTCCTCCCCGGCGCCGAGTTCTCCACCCGCGCCGAGTGGCCGAACGCCCGCCGCCTCCTGGACGCCGGCGTCACGGTCGCCCTCTCCACCGACTGCAACCCGGGCTCGTCCTTCACCTCCTCCGTGCCCTTCTGCATCGCGCTCGCGGTACGGGACATGGGAATGACGCCGGACGAGGCGGTGTGGTCCGCGACGGCGGGCGGCGCGCAGGCGTTGCGCAGAGAGGACGTCGGCCGCCTCACACCGGGGGCGTACGCCGACCTGACGCTCCTCGACGCACCGAGCCACGTGCATCTGGCGTACCGGCCGGGGGTGCCGCTGGTGAGCGGGGTGTGGCGGCGGGGCGTGCGCGAGGTCTGAGCTTCGCTCGCGTACCGCCTGCCTGCGCCCCTGCTTTCGCGGGTAACCCCGAAGTGCTCGGTGCGTGAGGAAGGCCGGGAGGAAGGTCGTGAGGAGGGGCGCGCTCAGGAGCGAGCGGCGGTCGTCCCGCGCACTCTCCAGTGGCGCCGGATCGACGTTCCCGCCCAGGTCCGCGACCGTGTCCTGTCCTCCACCGACATGGACGAGCTCGACACCCGGCTCGATCGCTCCCACCGGGTCACCGGCGCGTGGGAGCCGTTCCCTGACCGCTCTTGAGTCATACGGCTGCGCGGAGTGGGTGGCTCACCCCGCCCCCGCCCGCCAACGCTGCCCCGCAGCCCCGCTCAACGGCTCGAGCGACAGCCCCTCGCCCACCGGCGTGAGCGCCGTCGCGATGGCGATGTCCGGGCGGATCACGCCGTCCTCGTCCACCGTGAACCTGAGGTTGTCGCCGTTGCGGCCCTCCACGGACTCGCACTCCCAGATGCCCACGCCCTTGTCCACGCCACCCCGGCTGTCGAGGCAGAAGTCGGGGTCGGCGGACGACTGAAGGACACCGCGGCCGGTGTCGACGCGCCAGCGTTGGGTGGCCGAGGCGTCGCACGGGGCCGTGACGACGTCCGTGCGGTTCTCGAAGGGGCCGGAGACGTCCAGGCAGCGACCCGAGGCGAGGTTCACCACTTGGGCGTAGGTCCCTCCCGGCGGGCGGAACGGCGGCTGGGTCCGCGACGGCGACGGTGTCGGACTCGTCGTCCTCGTCGGGGTCGGACTCCTCGTCGGTGAGGGTGACGTGCTCGTCGCCGACGGCGAGGGTGTCGTCGAGACCGTGGCCGTCACCGTCACGGGAGGAGGGCCCGACGGCGTCGTCACCGTCGCGCCCGCCGACTCCCGCGGCGCCGGACCACCGCCCTGCGACAGCAGGAACATGACCAGCGGGGCCACCGCCACCCCGAGTGCCGCCGAGGTCAGCACCAGGCGACGGGACGGCTGCCGGGCGCCGGGCGGCGGCGTACGGGGCTTGTCGCCTCGTGCCCCTGCCTCACGCGCCGCGTACGCCGTCCCCGCCCACGGCAGCAGCCCTTCCGCCAGCGCCGTGCGCGGTGTGTCCCGCAGGGCGGACAGTTCCTCGTGCGCCGTCGTGCAGTGGGCGCAGTGCGCCATGTGGGCGTGCAGGTCGGGACTCTCACGCGGGCTGTCCGGTCGTACGGACTCCTCGATGAGCCGGCGGAAGTCGCCGCACCGGGGATCGTCGGAGGCGGCGAGGCGGGAGCGCAGGCAGGACCGGGCCAGCAACTGGAGGGCCTGGTCCGTGCCGTACGTCACGTCCTCGCGCGTCAGGTCCAGGTATCCGGCCGTGACGACCGGGCTCTCCCGCTCCACCACGCCGTACCAGATGAGCCCCTGCGCCCGCGACGGCAGCGACTGGAACGGGCCGAGGAGGGGCGCGGCCGGGCCGTCCGCCCCCGCCGTGTTCAGGACCAGGAGCAGGCTCGCGTCGAGGCCGGCCGAGCGGTCGTCCCTCGCCCAGGACGCGGCCACCCGTCCGGTCAGCAGCAGGAGCCGGTGCCGCCAGGGGACGCCGGGGTCGATGCCGCGTGCCGTCTCGCGGGCCGCGAGCGTGAAGGCCTGCGCGGCCAGCTGGCGGGCGGCGGAGTCGCCGGTGGCGCACAGGCGGGCGTAGGCGAGGACCGGGGTGCGGTGGCGGGCGCGGAGTGCCTGGAGGGCCAGGTACGCGGTGCCGGGGTCGGCGCGCAGCAGTTCGGTGAGGCGTGCGTCGGACGCGCCTGTGTACGGGCCGCCCCCGACCGCGTCGCCGTCGTCGACCCCGTCGGCCCCAGCCATCCACCCGCCTCCTCGCCCCCGCGAAGCCAGCCAACCCGGACATCCTGACGTACCGGCCAGTCTGTGAAGGGTGCCCATAGTGATGGACGGGGTCCCGCGAGGAAAGGGGTTCCTCGGGGTAACAGCAAGCTTTCGGCCGCGCCCCGCTGTCGTCGCACAAGCGCCGCGAGTGCCGCTACCGCCACAATCGCCGCTAACCGCCGCAACCGCCGCAACCCGGCCCATACGGGCCGGGTCGCTCAGTCACCGTCGGCAGCGCGTGGCGGCGCCCGCCGTCACTCCTCGACCGTCAGACCCTTCCGCAGCCGCACCAGCGTCCGCGACAGCAGTCGGGACACGTGCATCTGCGAGATGCCGAGTTCGTCGCCGATCTCGGACTGGGTCAGGCCTGCGACGAAGCGCAGCGAGAGGATCTTGCGGTCGCGGGAGGGGAGTTCGGCGATGAGCGGCTTCAGCGACTCCACGTACTCGATGCCTTCGAGCCCGTGGTCCTCGTAACCGATGCGGTCCGCGAGGGCACCCTCGGAGTCGTCCTCCTCGGGCTGGGCGTCGAGCGACGCGGCGGTGTACGCGTTCGACGCCGCCATGCCCTCGACGACCTCGTCCCTGGACAGGCCGAGGCGCTCGGCGAGTTCGCCCACCGTGGGGGCGCGGTCGAGCTTCTGGGCCAGCTCGTCGCCCGCCTTGGCCAGGTCGAGCCGGAGCTCCTGAAGCCGGCGCGGTACGCGCACGGACCACGACGTGTCGCGGAAGAAACGCTTGATCTCACCGACGATGGTTGGCATCGCGAAGGTGGGGAACTCCACACCACGGCTGAGTTCGAAGCGGTCGATCGCCTTGATCAGGCCGATGGTGCCGACCTGGATGATGTCCTCCATCGGCTCACTGCGGGAGCGAAAACGGGAGGCGGCGAACTTGACCAGGGCGAGGTTGAGTTCGACGAGCGTGTTGCGGACGTACGAGTACTCGTGGGTGCCCTCCTCCAGCGACTCGAGGCGCGCGAAGAGGGTTTTGGACAGGGCCCGTGCGTCCATCGGCCCCACCTCGTCGAAGGGGGGGATGTCCGGGAGTCCTGCGAGTGGGTCGTCCTGCCCGATGGGATCCAGATGTTCCGGGAGGGATGCCGACGTCGCCTGCTGGGTATGCGATGCGTCGAGCCGGGGTGACATGATGTCCTCCATCGTTCTCGGCATATGGCTGCCGAAGCCAGTTCGTGCACTGCGGTGTGCGGCGCCTCCAAAGCCGGCCGTGTCGAGTACGTGTCTCTACTAGCCCTACCCGGTTCCCCGAGGACACCGCAAGTGCGTTATGTGCGGTTGTGTCCGTTTGTGGGTGATTGTTCGGGTGTCGGAGAATGTGGAGAAGGCGTAGTGTTCGGGGGCGTCAGTCAGCAGCCACGGACGTCGGGAGAGAAGACGGCATGGACCGCGGGACAGTCGGCAGCGCACAGTCGGGCCGGCTTCTGGTCGAGGTTCGCGAAACGGGCTCCAGTGCCGTCGTGACCCCGGCGGGTGAGTTGGATCACCACACCGCCGATTTGTTGCGCGAGCCACTCGAGGACTGCCTCGACAAGGGATTCAGTCGACTGGTGGTCGACTGCTCACGTCTGGAGTTCTGTGACTCCACGGGGCTGAACGTGCTGCTGGGCGCACGACTGAAGGCAGAGGCGGCCGGAGGTGGCGTACATCTGGCCGGGATGCTGCCCGTGGTCGCGCGGGTTTTCGAGATCACGGGGGCCGAAGCTGTGTTCACTGTCCATGACACTGTCGAAGCCGCCCTGGCCGACGAGCCGGGCGAGACCGGCTGAGCCGGCGGGTCCCGCCTGACCATGGTGACCGTGCCCCCCTCGCCCCCCTGTGACCGGCGTTTTTCAGGCGCCACGGCTTTCGTGCCGAATACAGGGGTGTTCTGCCGGTCCGGTCGGGCAGGAGACTCCCGTACCGAGTGTTCGGTGACCGGCTGCGCAGAAACGGACTGGGCAGGATTTTGAATCGTGAACTGGTGAATCGGTGAGGTGAAGCGCTGATGAGCACCACCCGGCCTTACCCGCCGGGCGACCGCCGCCCGGAGCCCAGCGGCGCTTCCGGGGCGTCCGAGGGGGGCGCGCCCACGACCGGCGCGCCCGACGGGGGCGCTGCCGTGTCGTCGGAGGGGCGCGGGCGTCAGGTCCGCAGACTGGACTTCGACGGCCAGAGCGGTGTCGTGCCGCTCGCCCGCGACTTCACCCGCCAGGCGCTGTACGCGTGGGGCTGGCTGCCCGCCGCGACCGCCGACCAGCGGGCCGCCGCCGAGGACGTGCTGCTCGTCGTCTCCGAGCTGGTCACCAACGCCTGCCTGCACGCCGAGGGCCCGGACGAGATGTGGATCACCTGCGACAACAAGGTGATCAGGATCGAGGTCTCCGACAAGGGCACGGGCCAGCCGGCCCCGCGCACCCCGCACCGCGCCGGACGCCCCGGCGGACACGGCATGTTCATCGTGCAGCGGCTGTGCCTGGACTGGGGGGTCGTCCGCACCCCCGGCGCCTCGGGCAAGAAGGTCTGGGCGGAGCTGGGCGCTCCCGCGTAACCCGCGCGTCCTGACCGTGCTGGGCGCACCCGCGTGCCGGGCCGAGGTGAGCGCACCCGCGTAACCCGTACGGCAGATCCGGTGCGCACTTTGTCTTCCCTCTCCACGACCCCGGGCGTACCTTGACGGCCGATCTGATGTGCCGTCAGGAATGAGGGGACAGTGGGCACCGTGTCGAACCGGACGTACCAGAAACGAACCGCCGCCCTCGCTTCCGCCGCGGCCCTGGCCGGCTCGGCGGTGCTGATGGCCGCCCCCACGGCCCATGCCGAGGTCGTCGACGTCAGCTACCAGTGCAAGACGCCGATCGGCGACAAGAGCGCCGTCTCGCCCATCGACATCAAGGCCGTCAAGAGCGGCAGCGGCTACAAGGTGACGATGTCGTGGCAGAAGGGCGTCTCCTCCAGCCCCGTCGAACTGGGCAAGGGCGCGATGAATCCCAGCGCCACCATCAAGCTCGGCGGCGCCGACAGCGGGACCCTCACGGTGACCGGCCCCGCCAACCAGGCCGCGCTCCCCGCCAACACGCCCATCAAGATCAACGACCTGTCGGGCACGTACACGCCGAAGAAGACCGGCGAGGTCACCTTGACCGCGGGCGTGCTCACCATCAAGGCGCTGGGTACGACGACGACCTGCACACCGGCGAACAGTCCCGGGCCGTCGCTGAGCCTGGACGTCACGGCGGCCGGCGGGGGCGCTCCCCAGAGCGGCTCCGACTCGGGCGGCGACTCCGGTGCCGACTCCGGCGCCGGCCTCCCGCAGACCGGCCCCGAGGACTCCGCGATCGCCCTCGGCACCCTCGGCGGCACGGTACTGCTCGCGGGCGCGGCGGGAACGCTGTGGCTGACCAGGAGGAACCAGGCGGCACGCCGCTGACGGATCGACGCCGTACGCCTGCTGGAGCCGCCGATGCCGTCCGCCACGCGTGTCCGGTCCCTGACCCTGCTTCGGCTGCCGGTTCCGCCGGGGGGCAGGCGCGTGGGCCTGCGACCTCCCGGCCGGCCCGCCCTGGACGCGGGGGTGCGCGGGCGGCTCTGGGGGGCTTCCTCCTCGTCGTACGACGACCTGGGCGCCGTGGCGGCGAGGTGGCCGAACCTCCGCGTACGGACGTCGATCCGCGTACGGACGTCGAGATGACGGGAGCCATGACGTGAGCGGCACGATGCGGATTCCGGCGCTGGTGGTGGCGCTCGCGCTGGTCCTGCTGCCCTTCGCGGGGACCGCGACGCCGGCCGACCGGCCGAGCGTGGAACTGTCCGAGTCGCAGGCGGGGACCGGGGGTTCGGTCACCGTCACCGGGGACGGCTGGCGGGCGCGGGCGCTGTTGATGATCCTGATCTGCGGGCAGTCCGTGCCCTCGCGGGGGGTGGCCGGCGGCACCGACTCCTGCGCCAACGCGGACGGCAGGGCCGTGACCACCGACGCCGAGGGGCGTTTCCGCCGGGAGCTGCCGGTCGCCGAGCCGCCGGTGCCGTGTCCGTGCGTGGTCCACGTGGCGACGGTGGAGGGGGCGAAGGCGGCGGCCGACGCGGTCTTCCAGGTCGCCGGGCACGCGGTCGAACCGCTGCCCGCCGAGCCCTCGGGCGGACGTCTGTCGGTGCTCACCGACACCCGGCTCGACGGGTCGAGCGGGCTGCTGACCTGGTTCGGGGCGCCGCCCGCGCGCACCCTCGTCCTCACCGTCGGCAATGCCGGCACCTCCGCCGTCAGGAACCCCGTCTTCCAGGTCGGCACCTTCCACGGTGTGTTCGCCCCGCGCTGGGAGGAACAGCAGTGGCGCGGCACGATCCGGCCGGGGAAGAAGGCGCGGATCGAACTGCCCGTCGAGCTTCCCGGCGGCGCGCACGGCGACTACACGGTGTCGCTGAAGTACGGCGGGAAGGTCCTCGCCGAACAGCCCTGGGGCGTGGGGCGGCCCTGGGGCGTGACCCTGTTCTGGGTCCTGGTCTTCCTGGTCGTGCCGGCCGCGGTGTTCCGCGCCGGGATGGCGGTGGTGGACCGGGTACGGCCACGGCGCCCGAGCGGCACGCGTGGCGGTCGGCGTGGGCTGCCGATGGCCGAACTCTCCTTGCGTCTGCCGGGGTTGCCGGGGCCGAAGTCCTCCCCGGCCCAGCCGCCCCCCTCCGCTTCGACCCTGCCGTGGTTCGCCCCGGACGCCGATCCGGGGACGGCCGGTCGGCTCTCCACACCGCACCACGACAGCCCGACGCGTCCTGCGACTCCCACCAGGAAGGGACCCGACTGAGCAGGTGAAGGGGAGTCGCCGGCGGTGGCCCTGGGCGGCGCCGACATGGGCACGGTGCGCGTGGGAGGACCCCACGAGCGGCGCGCCCGGCGGCTTCGTGGCGTCGGGCACGGCGGGCGGCGGATCGTCGACGAGCGGCGGCCTGGCCGAGACCGGCGCCGCAGACGACGGGGCCCTCAAGGCCGGGACCGGTCGCCTCGCCGGTACGGCCGTCCTGCTGGGCGGCGCGGTGTTCACGTTCCTGCCGGGCAGGCAGACGCGGCAGCGGAGGGCCACCGCACCCCGTGGTGCGGTGGCCCTCCGTCGGTCACGTGCGGTCCGCCGGCCTCAGCGGACGCTGCCCATGAGGTCCTTGACCTTGTTGCGGTACATCCAGACCGCCACACCGGCGATCACCGCGAGGGTGGCCTCCAGGGCCACGACGCCGGTCTTGTTGAGGTCGACGCCGGCGATGGACAGGAGGCCGGTCGTGGCGTCGCCCGCGGTGACGGCGAGGAACCAGACGCCCATCATCTGGGAGGCGTACTTGGCGGGAGCCATCTTCGTGGTGACGGACAGGCCCACCGGGGAGAGCAGGAGCTCGCCGACGGTCTGGACGAAGTAGATCGCCACCAGCCACATCGCGGCCGCCTTGTGACCGCCCCCGGCGATCGACAGCGGGGCCAGGAAGAGGAAGAAGGACGCACCCACCAGGACCAGGCCCGAGGAGAACTTCACGATCGTGCTGGGCTCCTTGCCGCGCCGGTTCAGCGCGAGCCAGAACCAGGCGAAGACCGGGGCCAGCGCCATGATCAGGACCGGGTTGACCGACTGGTACCAGGAGACCGGGAAGTCCCAGCCGAGGACGGAGTTCTCGGCGGAGGAGTCGGCGAAGATCGACAGGGTCGAGCCGCCCTGGTCGTAGATCATCCAGAACACGGCCGCGGCCACGAAGAACCAGATGTACGCGGACATCGACCGCTGCTCGGTGCTGTCCAGGTCCTTGTCGCGCTTGATGCGGGTGAGGACCATCACCGGGATGATCACGCCGAGCAGGGTCAGCGGGACCAGGAGCCAGTTCAGCGTGTAGTGGCCGGTGAAGCCGACGATCCCGTAGAAGACGACGGCGATGCCGGCCCAGATCGCGGCCTTGCGGAGGGTGGCGGCCTTCTCCGCTGCCGACAGCGGCGTCGGGACCACGCTGGAGCGCTCCGCGAGGTGGCGGCTGCCGATCAGGAACTGGGCGAGCCCCAGCGCCATGCCGAGTGCGGCGAGCGCGAAGCCGAAGTGCCAGTTGACGTTCTCACCGATGGTGCCGATGACCAGCGGTGCCGCGAAGGCACCGAGGTTGATGCCCATGTAGAAGACCGTGAAGCCGCCGTCGCGGCGCGGGTCGTCCGGGCCGGAGTACAGGTGGCCGACCATCGTGGAGATGTTGGCCTTCAGCAGACCCGAGCCGATCGCGACCAGACCGAGGCCGGCGTAGAAGGTCCCGGAGGACGGCAGGGCCAGCGTGAGGTGGCCGAGCATGATGACCGCGCCGGCGACGGCGACGGTTCTGCGCGGACCCCAGACGCGGTCGCCGAACCAGCCGCCCGGCATGGCGAGCAGGTACACCAGCGACACGTACACGGAGTAGATCGCGGTCGCCGTCGCCGCGTTGAGGTGCAGGCCGCCCGGAGCGACGAGGTACAGCGGGAGGAGGGCCCTCATGCCGTAGTAGGAGAAGCGCTCCCACATCTCGGTCATGAAGAGAGTGGCCAGTCCGCGGGGGTGGCCGAAGAAGGTCGTGTCGGAACCGGGGGTGCCCGGAGTCACCGAGTCCTTCGTCAGGCTGGACGCCATGGTCGTTCCTTGCTGGTCGGGACGCGCCTGGGGTGGGGGCACACACAAAAGAGACCTTCAGCGTCAAATACTCGCCAAAGGTCCCCGCGGTGCTACAGGCGTCCATTCACCATACGGCAGGACAGAGCCGGAAATGGAAGGACTTGAGACGCGGATCACAGGTGACCGGGGAACCGTACACACCTTTTCCAAGGTCCTTACGCAGTTGCTCCCCCACACACAGAGGTTCGTGCCGATACGCCCAAAGGTAAGAATCACTCACCGCCGATCACACCCCAGCTGTGGTCACGGGCGGTCTACCATCACCTCATGACCCGTGTACTGCTGGCCGAGGACGACGCGTCCATCTCGGAACCGCTGGCCCGCGCACTGCGCCGGGAAGGCTACGAGGTCGAGGTGCGCGAGGACGGCCCCACCGCGCTCGACGCCGGCATCCAGGGCGGCATCGACCTGGTCGTCCTGGACCTCGGTCTGCCCGGTATGGACGGCCTGGAAGTGGCCCGGCGGCTGCGCGCCGAAGGCCTCGCCGTCCCGATCCTCATCCTGACCGCGCGCGCCGACGAGGTGGACACCGTCGTCGGTCTCGACGCGGGCGCCGACGACTACGTCACCAAGCCCTTCCGGCTCGCCGAACTGCTCGCCCGCGTCCGGGCGCTGCTGCGGCGCGGTGCCTCGGAGCCCGCGCAGCCGCCCGCCACGCACGGCGTGCGCATCGACGTGGAGTCGCACCGGGCGTGGATGGGGGACGACGAGCTCCAGCTCACCGCGAAGGAGTTCGACCTGCTGCGGGTCCTGGTGCGGGACGCGGGGCGGGTCGTCACGCGCGACCAGCTGATGCGGGAGGTCTGGGACACGACCTGGTGGTCGTCGACCAAGACGCTCGACATGCACATCTCCTGGCTGCGCAAGAAGCTCGGGGACGACGCGGCGAACCCCCGGTACATCGCGACGGTGCGTGGCGTGGGCTTCCGCTTCGAGAAGAGTTGAGCTCCCGCCCGCCCGGCGGGCGTCCGACAGGTAAGAGAACATGCGCCGTCGCCTGATCCAGTCCACCCTCGCCGTCGTGCTCGTGGTCATCGCCGTTTTCGGGGTGTCCCTCGTCATCGTCGAGACCCGCACCATCAGCAACAGCGCCCAGGAGCGGGTGGAGCTGGAGGCGGCACGGCTGGCCAGCATCGTGGACAGCCGCCTGCTGGGAGCCGGCAACGTCAACGCTGCGGTCCTCAAGGACCAGGTCACCGCGGACCGGTACGCCGTGATCCGGATCCCGGGGGAGCCGGTCATCGAGGTCGGCACCAAGCCCACCGGTGACGTGATCCGGGGCGAGGCCACGGGCGAGGAGGGCGAGACGGTCGTCGTCCAGGAGCCGCGCTCGTCGGTGACCCGTGAGGTCGGCCGGACGCTCCTGATCATCGGGCTGGTGGCGCTGCTCGCGGTGATCGCCGCGGTGCTCCTCGCGATCCGGCAGGCCAACAAGCTCGCCTCCCCGCTCACCGACCTCGCGGAGACCGCCGAACGCCTCGGCTCGGGCGACCCGCGGCCCCGGCACAAGCGGTACGGCGTCCCCGAACTGGACCGGGTCGCCGACGTCCTGGACTCCTCCGCCGAGCGCATCGCCCGCATGCTGACCGCGGAACGCCGGCTCGCCGCCGACGCCTCCCACCAGCTGCGTACGCCGCTGACCGCGCTGTCCATGCGCCTGGAGGAGATCACTCTCACCGACGACCCGGACACGGTCAAGGAGGAGGCCAACGTCGCGCTCACGCAGGTGGAACGCCTCACGGACGTGGTCGAGCGGCTGCTGACGAACTCCCGCGACCCGCGCACCGGCTCCGCCGTCACCTTCGACCTCGACGAGGTCATCCAGCAGCAGCTCGCCGAGTGGCGGCCCGCCTACCGCGGCGTGGGCCGGGCGATCGTCAGCTCCGGCAAGCGGCACTTGACAGCGGTCGGTACGCCGGGGGCGGTCGCCCAGGTGCTGGCCGCGCTGATCGAGAACTCCCTCATGCACGGCGGCGGCACGGTCGCGCTGCGGACCCGCGTCACCGGCAACCAGGCCGTCATCGAGGTCACCGACGAGGGGCCCGGCGTCCCCGCCGACCTGGGCGCCCGCATCTTCGAGCGCGCGATCAGCGGCCGCAACTCCACGGGCATCGGCCTGGCGGTCGCCCGGGACCTCGCGGAGGCCGACGGGGGCCGTCTGGAGATGCTCCAGACGCTGCCGCCGGTGTTCGCACTGTTCCTGTCGCGTACGCCGCTGCGGAAGACGACCGCGCAGGAGGACGAGCCGACGGTCCGCTAGGACGCGTCCGCTGCCCGGTGTACTGCCCGGCTGTCCGCGGCTGTGGCGGGTCTACGGCACGTGCTGCCCGGAGCGCGGCTTCTTCGCCTCGGTGGCCACGATCGACTCCGCGTCGGCCACCGCTTCCTCGGCCGGAAGTGCGCGGAACACCCAGCTGCGGTACGCCCAGAAACGGAAGAGCGTGGCTATGCCGATGCCGACGAACTTGAAGATGTTGCTCTGCAGCGGGCTGTCCCAGCCGAAGCCGTAGGTCGCCGCGTAGAGCACGCCGTTCTCGATGACCAGGCCGGCCATGCTGAACAGCAGGAACCGGGTGAGTTCCCTGGTGCGGCCTGACTTGTCGCGGTCACGATAGGTGAAGTACCGGAACCCGACGTAGTTGAAGGCGATCGCCACGACCGTGGCTATGACACTGGCCCGCACGACCTGGAGGTCGGTCGTGTGCCGCATCAGGTTGAACACGAGGAGGTTGACCAGCACACCGGCCCCGCCGACCGCACCGAACTTGGCGGCCTCGCGCACAAGCCGGTCGACGCGCTGCCGCGCCGCGGAGCGAGGTGTGGCCGTTCGAGACCCTGAGGAACCACGTTCCATGGCTGTTCAGGCCCCCGTCCGTTGGATTCGTCAACCCAGCCATGCTATCCACCCCCCTTCGTGATCGCCTGTGGATGAGCCCACAGCCGGGCAAAGGACCCGCTCGCGGGACGTGAAATCGGCCACCGTCGCGTGGCCGATACCCTAGGCACGTGACGTTCCCGGTAGTCGGCATGGTCGGCGGGGGTCAGCTCGCTCGTATGACGCACGAAGCAGGCATCCCGCTCGGCATCAGGTTCAAGCTCCTCAGTGACACCCCTCAGGATTCAGCGGCGCAGGTGGTGAGCGATGTCGTCATCGGCGACTACCGCGACCTCGACACGCTGCGTGACTTCGCGCGGGGCTGTGACGTGATCACCTTCGATCACGAACACGTCCCCACCGAGCACCTCAGAGCCCTGGAGGCAGACGGCATCCCCGTCCGCCCGGGCCCCGACGCGCTCGTGCACGCCCAGGACAAGGGCGTGATGCGGGCGAAGCTCGACGCGATCGGGGTGCCGTGCCCACGGCACCGGATCGTGAGCGACCCGCAGGACGTGGTGGCCTTCGCTCAGGAGGGCGACGGCTTCCCGGTCGTCCTCAAGACCGTCCGCGGCGGCTACGACGGCAAGGGCGTGTGGGTCGTCGACAACGCGGCGGAGGCCGAGGACCCGTTCCGCGCGGGCGTTCCCGTCCTCGCCGAGGAGAAGGTCGACTTCGTCCGGGAGCTCGCCGCGAACGTCGTACGGTCGCCGCACGGCCAGGCCGTCGCCTACCCGGTCGTCGAGTCCCAGCAGGTGAACGGCGTCTGCGACACCGTCATCGCGCCCGCCCCCGCCCTGGACCGGGCGCTGGCCCTGCGCGCCGAGGAGATGGCGCTGCGGATCGCCAAGGAGCTGGACGTCGTCGGCCACCTCGCCGTCGAGCTGTTCGAGACCCGCAATGACGACGGGTCCTCCGGTGTCCTCGTCAACGAGCTCGCGATGCGCCCGCACAACTCCGGCCACTGGTCGATGGACGGCGCGATCACGTCCCAGTTCGCCAACCACGTCCGGGCGGTGCTCGACCTCCCCCTCGGCGACCCGCGCCCGCGCGCCGAATGGACGGTCATGGTCAACGTCCTCGGCGGCGACTACCCGGACATGTACTCCGCGTACCTGCACTGCATGGCCCGCGACCCCCAGCTCAAGATCCACATGTACGGCAAGGACGTGAAGCCCGGCCGCAAGGTCGGCCACGTCAACACCTACGGCGACGACCTCGACGACGTGCTGGAGCGCGCCCGTCACGCTGCCGGCTACCTGAGAGGCACGATCACCGAATGAGCCCTGTTGTTGGCATCGTGATGGGTTCGGACTCCGACTGGCCCGTCATGGAGGCCGCCGCCCAGGCCCTCGACGAGTTCGAGATCGCGTACGAGGTCGACGTCGTCTCCGCGCACCGCATGCCGCGCGAGATGGTCGCGTACGGCGAGCAGGCCGCCGAGCGCGGTCTGAAGGTGATCATCGCGGGCGCCGGGGGCGCCGCCCACCTCCCGGGCATGCTCGCCTCGGTCACCCCGCTGCCGGTGATCGGCGTGCCCGTGCCGCTGAAGTACCTCGACGGCATGGACTCGCTGCTGTCGATCGTGCAGATGCCGGCCGGTGTGCCCGTCGCGACCGTCTCCGTCGCCGGTGCCCGCAACGCCGGACTGCTCGCCGCCCGCATCCTCGCCACGCACGACGAGGAACTCCTCGGCCGGATGCGGGAGTTCCAGCAGGAGCTGAACGACCAGGCCACCGAGAAGGGCAAGCGGCTGCGCGCCAAGGTCGACGGAGCGGGCAACGGCTTCGGCTTCGGGAAGTGACGGCGATGACCTCGCTGGAGGCGGCCCGGGAACTCCTCGCCGAGTTCCCGGTCGCGGACGGGCACAACGACCTCCCCTGGGCGCTGCGCGAACAGGTCCGCTACGACCTCGACGCCCGCGACATCGCCACCCACCAGGGCGCCCACCTGCACACCGACATCCCCCGCCTGCGCGAGGGCGGGGTCGGCGCGCAGTTCTGGTCGGTGTACGTCCGCTCGGACCTGCCCGACGCGGTCCCGGCGACGCTGGAACAGATCGACTGCGTACGGCAGTTGCTGGCGCGCTACCCGCGGGACCTGGCCCCGGCCCGGACGGCCGCGGACATGGAGGCGGCGCGCGCGGAAGGCCGTATCGCCTCGCTGATGGGTGCGGAGGGCGGCCACTCCATCGCCGACTCCCTCGCCACGCTGCGGGGGTTGTACGCCCTCGGTGTCCGCTACCTGACCCTCACCCACAACGACAACGTGGCGTGGGCGGACTCCGCGACCGACAAGCCGGGCGTCGGCGGGCTGTCGGCCTTCGGCCGTGAGGTCGTGCGGGAGATGAACCGGGAGGGCATGCTCGTCGACCTGTCGCACGTGGCGGCCACGACGATGCGGGACGCGCTGGACACCACGTCCGCGCCGGTGATCTTCTCCCACTCCTCCTCGCGGGCCGTCTGCGACCACCCGCGCAACATCCCGGACGACGTCCTGGAGCGGCTGCCCGCCAACGGCGGTGTGGCGATGGTGACGTTCGTACCGAAGTTCGTGCTCCAGGCGGCCGTCGACTGGACCGCCGCGGCCGACGAGAACATGCGGGCGCACGGCTTCCACCACCTCGCCACCACCCCCGAGGCGATGACGGTGCACCGCGCCTTCGAGGAGCGCACCCCGCGCCCCGTCGCGACGGTCTCGACGGTGGCCGACCACCTGGACCACATGCGCGAGGTCGCGGGCGTCGACCACCTCGGCATCGGCGGCGACTACGACGGCACCGCCTTCACCCCGGACGGCCTCAGCGACGTCTCCGGCTATCCGAACCTCATCGCCGAACTGCTCGACCGCGGCTGGTCCAAGCCCGACCTGGCCAAGCTGACCTGGCAGAACGCGGTACGGGTGCTGGGCGCGGCGGAGGACGTGGCGCGTGACCTCCAGGCCACGCGCGGGCCGTCCAACGCGACGATCGACTCGCTCGACGGCTGACCGGGCCGGCCGGATCCAGGTGCCCGCGAACCCACGTCACCCGAGGCCCGGAGGCAGTCGTGCGCATCGGTGAACTGGCCCGGCGTACCGGGGTGAGCGAGCGGTCGCTGCGGTACTACGAGCAGCAGGGGCTGCTGGCCGCCGGGCGCACGGCCGGCGGCCACCGCGACTTCGCCGAGGCGGCCGTCGACCGGGTCATCCGGATCCAGGAGCTGTTCGCGGCCGGACTGCACAGCGCGAAGATCGCGCGGCTGCTGCCCTGTATGCGGGACGCGGACGGCGGCCCCTCCGTCGTCGCCACCCCGAGACTCGTCGCCGACCTCACCGAGGAACGTGACCGCATCGACCGGATGATCGCCGACCTGGTCCGGTCCCGGGAGACGCTCGACGAGGTGATCGACGCGGCTCGGGAGCCCTGAGCGGTGCGTCAGCCGCGCGGCATGGTGTAGCCGACGCCACGCACCGTTCTGATCAGCGACTGGTCCTCGTCCTTCAGCTTGCGGCGCAGGTAGTAGACGTACGTCTCGACGGTCCCGGTGCGGAACGGCACGCCCCAGACGCGGTCCAGGATCTGCTTCTTCGTGACGACATGGCCCGCGTTGTCCAGCAGGTAGCCGAGGAGCGCGAACTCGCGGGCCGACAGCTCGATGCGGGCCTCGCCCCGCCGGACCTCGCGGCGCCCCGGGTCGACCGCCAGGTCCCCGTGCCGCAGCAGCCGGCTCTCGTCGGCCCGGTCGCGGGCCAGGAGTTCCCGCACGCTCGCGATCGCCCGGGGGAGCTCGAAGGGCTTGGTGACATGGCCGTCCGCGTCCGTCATCAGGCGCCGCACCCGCGCCCCGGCCGCGCCGTCGTCGTGGGCGGAGAGGAACAGCAGCGGCGCGTGGACGCCGACGGAGCGCAGCCCGTCGTACGTCTCGACGGCGTCGCCGTCCGGCAGGGCCATGTCGAGGACGACGAGGTCGGGCCGTACGGAGCGGCCGACGGGGGTCGCGAAGCGGCCGCGGCCGGCCGCGTACGTCTCGAAGCCGAGTTCGCCGAGCGCTGCTATCAGGGGCCGGGTGCCGGGGTCGGCGTCCACGACGAGGACACGGACCGGTCTAGGAACGTTCACAACCTGAAGGACGAAGATCCATGGCCAAAGGTGCCCGTCCTCATACCCCGAACGCCCCGCCCACCAGGAAGGCCCCCCGCCTCCGTGCGACGGTGACCGTACGGCGATCAGGACGATCACGACGTACTTCACGACGTATCTCACGACGTACGGAGCCCGCCATGGCAGACCTCCAGGACGAACTGCACACCACCACGGAGGTCGGCGAGTTCGACGACCTGCCGGAGCCCCTTCCCGAGCCCGTCCCGGCGGGGCCGTACGTCCCCGTCGCCGCCGCCCCCGGCGCGACCCGGCTGGAGCGGGCCCGGGCGATCCTCGGGGCGTACCCCGTCGCCGACGGCTACAACGGCCTGCCCTGGGCGCTGCGCCACCTGCCCTGGTACGACCTGGAAATGGGCGAGCGCTCTGTCGACACGGACGTGCCGCGGCTGCGCGAGGGCCATGTCGGCTCGCTGCTGTGGTCGCTGCACCTGCCCGAGGGCCTCGACGGCGACCGGGCCGTCGGCGCCACCCTGGACCAGTTGGACCTGGTCGAAACGGTCGTGCGCAACCACCCCGAGGGCCTGCGCCTCGCCTGCACCGCCGGCCAGATGGCCGACGTACGCAACTGCGGCCGCGTCTCCGTCCTGCTGGGCCCCGCCGGAGCCGCCGCGCTCGGCGACTCCCTCGGCATCCTGCGCGCCCTGCGCACCCTGGGCCTGCGCTTTCTCACCCTGACGGGGGTGTCCTGGGCGAGCGAGCCCGGCCTCACCCGGTTCGGCGAGGAGGTGCTGCGCGAGATGAACCGGCTCGGCGTCATCGCCGACCTCTCGGGCGCCTCCGCGGACACCGTCCGCCGCGTGCTGGCGGTGTCCAAGGCGTCGGCGGTGTGGACCCGGTCCGCCGCCCGCGCCCTGCGCCCGCACCCGGCGAACCTCCCCGACGACCTGCTCGCCGAGCTGGGCGAGGCCAAGGGCCTGTGCATGGTGCCGCTGACCGCCGAGCAGACCGGCCCGACCGTCCGGGACGTCGCCGACCACCTCGACCACGTCCGCAAGGTCGCGGGCCCGGAGTGCGTGGGCCTGTCCGGCACCTTCGACGTCGGCACCGCCCACCCCCAGGAGCTCGGCGACGCCTCCTGCTACCCGCACCTCATCTCGGAACTCCTGCGCCGCGGCTGGCCCGAGGCCGACATCGCCCTGCTGACCTGGGGCAACTTCCAGCGCGTGCTGCGCGGCGCGGACTTCACCGCCCGCGCGGCACAGATGCGCCGGGAACCGTCCACGGCGAAAATCGCCGATCTGGACGGATAGCCGGGACGAATAGCCGGGACGGACGGACGGACCGGGGCCCGGGAGCTACAGAGGGTCGATCCGGCAGAGGCAGAAGGGGTGGCCCGCCGGATCGGCGTACACCCGGAAGTCCTTCTTCTCGAAGTCCTCCCGGTCCACGATCCGCGCCCCCAGGGCCAGCACCTTCTCCTCGGCCGCGTCGATCTCCTCCCAGGTGGTCCCGCCGTCGAAGTCGACGTGGAACTGCTGCGAGTTGCGGTCCGCGCGCGGCCACTCCGGCGGGATGAAGCCGGGCGCCCGCTGGAAGGCGAGCCGCGGCCCGTCCGGGATCCGCAGGACGACCCAGTCGTCGTCCTCGGCCTCCGGCGTGCCGCCGCCGACCTGGGCGTAGAACGCGGCGAGCGCGTGCGGGTCGGGGCAGTCGATCACGACGGAACGGAAGCGGGCCACGGGTGCCATGGAATCCTCCTGGCTCGACGGACGATCAGGGCGGCGATGGGCCGGTCAGCCGGCGCAGAGACAGAACGGGTGCCCCGCCGGATCCGCGTAAACCCGGAAGCTCCGCGAGCGGTCCTCAGCGTCCAGCGGCTTCGCACCCAGCGCCAGCACCTCCTTCTCGGCCGCGTCCAGGTCCGGCACGTCCAGATCGAGGTGGAACTGCTGCGAGTGGTCGGGTGCGGGCCACTGCGGCGGTACGTACCCGGGGGCTGCCTGGAAGGCCAGCGTCTGTCCGTCCGGCAGCTTCAGGTCCACCCACTCTCCCTCGTCCTTGACGGTGCCGCCGAGCACGTCGGCGTAGAAGCCGGCGAGGGCTCGCGGGTCGGGACAGTCCAGGACGACGCAGCCCAGCTTGGCGAGAGCCATGACTTTCTCCTCGAAGTCGGAGTTGTCCCCTCGGAGTTGCCCCCCTCGGGGTTACCTGTAGAGCAGGGTAACCAGTAACGGTTACTGCATGCATCCCTATTGGAGGTAACGTCGCTGGCATGAGTGAGAGATCCCCCGCGCCCGGGGGTCTGGCCCTGATCCAGTCCCTGGTCAACACACTGGACATCGAGTCGGGCGTCGACTCGCTGGGCGGGGCGGAATTCGGGCTGACGGAGGACGGACTCCCCGCCGCCCGCGAACTGCGCGAGTCCCTGCGCGCGGCCCTGCTCGCCCACGCGGGCCACCCGCCGCACCGCACGGTGACCCCGCTGGGCGCGCTGCTCGCGCGGGCGCCCCTGGTGGTGACGGTCGACGCGGGCGACGGCTCCGCCGCCCTCGCCCCGGCCGACGAGGGCCCGCTGCTCTCACGGGTCGCGGCAGCCGTCGCCCACGCCCTCGTCGAGGGCACCTGGACCCGGCTGAAGGCCTGTGAGGCCGTCGACTGCCACTGGGCGTACTACGACCGCAGCCCGGCCGGCCGGGGCCGCTGGTGCTCGATGCAGGTGTGCGGGGCGCGCGCGAAGATGCGCCGCTACCGGGCCAGGGGCTGACCTACGCCCCCGCCTCCTCCTCACCCCGGGGCGCCGCCGCCCGGGACCCGACGACCAGCAGACACAGCACGGGGACGCCGGCATGCTCATCGTCGGCGTCTTGCCACCCGCCGCGGTACGGCCGGGTGAGGGCGCCTCATGCTCCGTGCGACCCGCCGAGGAACCCGAGGAACCCGAGGAACCCGATGTACCGGTCGTACCGGATGAGCCGGATGACCCCGAGTGGTCGTGCGTGGGCGCGGCCGTCGTCGCCGGTGCCGCCGCCTCGACCGTGATCCGGGCCGTCATGTCCGGATGGACCGTGCGGTAGTAGCCGTAGGACCCGGCCGTGCCGAAGGTGAAGCTCCAGCTCTGCCCCCTTGTTCAGCATGGGGGAGTGGATCGGGACCGGGCCCGAGGTGGTCTTCACGTCGTGCGGTGCCGTGTCCTGGTTGGTCCAGGTCACCGTGGACCCGACGGGGACGCTCAGGCTCGCGGGCGAGAAGGCGTACCCCTTCATCGCCACGCTGTACGAGGCCGCCGACGCCTGCCCGGACTGAAGCAGCGGCAGGGCGAGGAGGGCGAGGGCGGCGGACGCGGCGGCACCAAGGGCCGTACGCCGTGTCATGCGCGGGGCCGCCCTCACGACGAACTCCGCCGCGACGAGCAGCCGCAGCCGGGTGGCCGGCAGCCGCCACGGCAGCCGGAAGCCGGTGGCCCGGCGCAGCAGCCGGTACGGCAGCCGGGCGGTGCCCACGACGAGCAGCCGGTCGTCGGCCCGCTCGACCACGCGCAGCCGCAGCAGGACCGGGAAGGCGACGCCGTCGATGTCGAGGTCGCCGGTGACCTGGAGACGGCCGTCGGACTCGTCGGCCCGTTCCGAGGCGAACGCGGCCTTGAGGTGCGGGCCGTCGAACCCGAAGCGGAAGAGGGGGGTGCCGGCTTCGGTGAGGACGGTCTGCGGGTCGCTGCCGGACCCGGGGCCGGACACGGTGAGGGAGGCCCCGGCGAGCGGGACACGCCGGCGCAGGTCGGCAACGGGCCGTACCAGGCGGTGAGTTCGCCGAGCGAGCGGCCGGGGGCGACCGTGTACCGGCCGGGCGGGGGCAGCACCGGCCGGTGCCGGCGCGCGCTTCCGGCGGGGGAGGGACGGTGGGCAGGGTGACGGTCGTCATCCCGGACTCCTGGGAAAGCGGTTCCCGAAGCGTGGTGAAGGCGTGGAGAATGGGAGGGCGCCGCTCCGGCCGGCTGAGCCCCGGCCGGAGCGGCGTCCCCGTGTCACGGATCGTCAGCAGCTGGTGGTGAGGAAGTCCGTGATGGGCGTGAGCATCTGCCCGGCCCGGACGGTGTGCATCTTCACGTAGCTGTCGGCATCGAGCAGGTCGGCGACCTGCTGTCCGAGCGATTCCTCCAGGTGCGCCTTGTTGACGTGGTTCAGCAGCACGCCGAGCGTGTCGTCGAGCACCGAGCCGCCGCCTTCGAGGGCCGGCTCGAGCTTTCACCGAACCTGCGGGAATTCCCGGAATTCCATCGAACCCGTCAGGAATTCATGGAACCGGCCTTCCGGGGCCCGAATTCCTTTCAGGCGGTCGGCCGGCCCATCGCCCGGTACCGCCACCCGGCCCGCCGCCACACCTCGGGGTCGAGCGCGTTGCGCCCGTCCAGGATCACCCGGTCCGTCGCGACCTCGCCGAGCGCCGCCGGGTCCAGTTCGCGGAACTCGCGCCACTCGGTGAGGTGGAGGACGACATCGGCGCCCCGCACGGCGTCGACGGCCGAGTCGGCGTACCCGAGGGTCGGGAAGAGGCGGCGGGCGTTGCCCATGCCCTTCGGGTCGTACACCGTGACCTGGCCGCCCTGGAGGTGGATCTGCCCGGCGACGTTCAGCGCGGGCGAGTCCCGGACGTCGTCCGAGTCGGGCTTGAAGGTGGCGCCGAGCACGGCGACCCGCTTGCCCAGGAAGGAGCCGCCGCCCAGCGCCTGCCGGGTCAGCTCCACCATCTGCCCGCGCTGGCGCATGTTGATCGAGTCGATCTCGCGCAGGAAGGTCAGCGCCTGGTCGGCGCCCAGCTCACCCGCGCGGGCCATGAAGGCGCGGATGTCCTTCGGCAGACACCCGCCACCGAACCCGATGCCCGCCCGCAGGAACTTCTTCCCGATCCGGTCGTCGTACCCGATCGCCTCGGCCAGCTTGGCGACGTCGCCGTCGGCGGCCTCGCACACCTCCGCCATCGCGTTGATGAAGGAGATCTTGGTGGCCAGGAAGGAGTTCGCGGACGTCTTCACCAGCTCGGCGGTCGGGAAGTCGGTGACCACGAAGGGCGTGCCGTCGCAGAGCGGTGTCGCGTACACCTCGCGCAGCAGCTTCTCCGCCCGCTCGCTGCGCACGCCCGCCACGATCCGGTCCGGGTGCAGCGTGTCCTGCACGGCGAAGCCCTCGCGCAGGAACTCCGGGTTCCAGGCCAGTTCGGCGTCCTCGCCGGCCGGGGAGTTCGCGGCCAGGTAGCGGGCCAGCCGGTCGGCGGAGCCGACCGGGACGGTCGACTTGCCGACGACCAGCGCGGGACCGGTGAGATGCGGTGCGAGCGAGGCGATGGCCGATTCCACGTACGACATGTCGGCGGCGTACTCGCCGTGCCGCTGCGGAGTGTTCACACAGACGAAGTGGATGTCGCCGAACGCCGCCACCTCGGCGAAGTCCATCGTGAACCGCAGCCGCCCGCTGGACCCCTCGATCCCGGCGACATGCTTGCGCAGCAGATCCTCCAGCCCCGGCTCGTACATCGGGACCTCACCCCGCTGGAGCTTCTCGATCTTCTCCGGTACGACGTCCAGCCCCAGCACCTCGAACCCCAGTTCGGCCATGGCGGCGGCGTGCGTGGCGCCGAGATAGCCGGTGCCGATCACGGTGATCTTGAGGCTCATGTGGTGCTCCAGGGGGACGGCCGTGGGGGTGCGTCGGGTGCGCGGGAAGAGCATAGTCGGGGCATGACGCGGCCTCTCGACGGGCAACTTTCCCCTTGTCGCCAAGCTCACGTATCACTCCGGTGGGCGGGCCCTTAAAATTTGAGTTACTTAACGGTAATTAGCGCCAGCACCGCAGCGTTTTTTTGGAGCGTGAGCACCTTGGCCGGATCGGCTGACTTCGACCTGTACCGCCCGTCCGAGGAGCACGACATGCTCCGTGACGCGATCCGTTCGCTGGCCGAGGCGAAGATCTTGCCGTACGCCGCAGTGGTGGACGAGGAGTCCCGCTTTCCCCGGGAGGCGCTGGAGGCCCTGGTGGCCGGCGACCTGCACGCGATCCACGTACCCGAGGAATACGGCGGCGCGGGCGCGGACGCGCTGGCCACCGTGATCGTGATCGAGGAGGTGGCGCGGGTGTGCGCCTCCTCCTCCCTGATCCCGGCCGTGAACAAGCTGGGCTCGCTCCCCGTGATCCTCTCCGGCTCCGAGGACCTGAAGAAGAAGTACATGACCCCGCTCGCCAAGGGCGACGCGATGTTCTCGTACGCCCTCTCCGAGCCGGACGCGGGCTCGGACGCGGCCGGCATGAAGACGAAGGCGGTCCGCGACGGCGACCACTACGTCCTGAACGGCGTGAAGCGCTGGATCACCAACGCGGGCGAGAGCGAGTACTACACGGTCATGGCGGTGACCGACCCCACCAAGCGCTCGAAGGGCATCAGCGCCTTCGTGGTCGAGAAGTCCGACGAGGGCGTCTCCTTCGGCGCCCCGGAGAAGAAGCTCGGCATCAAGGGCTCCCCGACGCGCGAGGTCTACCTCGACAACGTCCGTATCCCCGCCGACCGCATGATCGGCGAGGAGGGCACCGGCTTCGCCACGGCGATGAAGACCCTCGACCACACCCGCATCACCATCGCCGCCCAGGCCCTCGGCATCGCCCAGGGCGCCCTCGACTACGCCAAGGGCTATGTCCAGGAGCGCAAGCAGTTCGGCAAGCCCATCGCCGACTTCCAGGGCATCCAGTTCATGCTCGCCGACATGGCCATGAAGATCGAGGCGGCCCGCGCCCTGACGTACCAGGCCGCGGCGAAGTCCGAGCGCGTCGACGCGGACCTCACCTTCCAGGGCGCGGCGGCGAAGTGCTTCGCCTCGGACGTGGCGATGGAGGTCACCACGGATGCGGTCCAGCTGCTGGGCGGGTACGGCTACACCCGCGACTACCCCGTCGAGCGCATGATGCGCGACGCGAAGATCACCCAGATTTATGAGGGTACGAACCAGGTCCAGCGGATCGTCATGGCCCGCAACCTGCCCTGACGCCCCTCCGTCCGCCGTAGCCCGTCGCCCTCCGCCTCCCACCGAGGCGGAGGGCGACGCGCGTGTGCGGCCCGCGCCGCGGAATTTCCGCGTCCGCCCGATGGCGCGGGCCGGTGGACAGGCGTAGGACGGAAGGGCACGGGGCCCGCCCCGGGCTCCCGCACCCCAGGAGGAGCCATGACCCAGCCCGGAACCACCACGGCCATGAGCAGGCAGATGCAGGACTGCGTCGAGGCGTGCATGTCCTGCCACACCGTCTGCGAGGAGACCATGAGCTCCTGCATGCAGATGGGCGGCCAGGCCCAGATGCAGGTCATGCGCACCCTCATGGACTGCGCCGAGACGACCCGCATGTGCGCGGACATGATGATGCGCCGCTCGCCCATGTCGGCTCAGATGTGCGCCATGTGCGCCGAGGCGTGTGCCATGTGTGCCGAGGCGTGTATGTCCATGCCGGACGATCCCCAGATGATGCGCTGCGCGGAGGCGTGTCGCCGCTGCGAGGCAAGCTGCCGCGCCATGGCGGGCGCCACGATGTGACACCCGCCCGAACGCGTTCAAGGGCACCCGCGGGTGCCCTTGAACAGGTGCGGTCCGGCGATGTCAGTTGCCGGAGACCGTGACCTTCTCGTCGTTGTTCAGCTGGTCGACCAGGGTCTTCACCTTCGCCTTGTCCCAGACGAGGTTGCCGCCCGTCGAGCCGGAGATCGGCATGTTCATCGACGTGCCGTCGCCGCCGTTGACGCCCTTCATCGCCCAGAACATGGAGGCCAGGTCGTACAGGCCCATGTCCTTGTCGACGATCAGCGAGTCCAGGCCCGAGCCCATGGTCGGGTAGAGCTTGAACGGGTTGAGGATCGTGCTCGGGGTGGCGACCTGGTTGGCGAGCGCGTTGAGGAACTTCTGCTGGTTCTTCGTGCGGTCCAGGTCGGAGCCGGCCAGCGCGTACCGGGTGCGGACGAAGGCGAGCGCCTGCTCGCCGTTCAGGGTCTGCTTGCCCGCCTCGAAGTCGGCGCCGGACTTGGTGTCCTTCATGCCGCCCTTCGGGATGTCGATCTCGACGCCGCCGACCGCGTCCACGATGTTCGCGAAGCCGGCGAAGCCGATCTCCACGTAGTGGTCGATGCGCAGACCGGTGTTGAACTCGACGGTGCGGACGAGGAGCTCGGGCCCGTCCTCCGCGTAGGCCGCGTTCAGCTTCACGTGGCGGCCCGTGCCCTTGTACGTCTTGCCGGACTCCGAGCCCACGAACGTCGGGATCTCCACGTCCGAGTCGCGCGGCAGGGAGACCAGCGTGTCGCCGTTGCCGCCGACGTGCAGCAGCATCATGGAGTCGGTGCGCTTGCCCTCGGCGGAGCCGGTGTGCAGCTTCTTCTTCTCCTCGGCGGACATGCCCGCGCGGCTGTCGGAGCCGACGATCAGGTAGTTCGTGCCGTCGCCCGCCTCCGGCCGGTCGATGACCTTGGACAGGTCGACCTCGCGGTTGAGCTTGGAGTCGGCCCAGAAGTACGTGCCGACGGTCGTCACGACCAGCACGCTCAGCACGACGACCGTGGTCAGCTTGATCCGGCGGCGCCAGTTCGGCGCGGGGCGCGGGCCCCGGCCGCCGCCTGCGGGACCGCCGGGGCCACCGCCGCCGTAGACCTGGCCGGTGTTGTAGCCGCTGTTGTACCCGTCGTCGTAGACGGTGTCGTCACCGCCGTTGACGTACGACGGCTGCTGCGGGACCCCGCCGTACGGCGGGGCGGGGGCACCGGGGCCCCCGTACCCGCCCTGCCCGGGCGGAGCCGCCTGGCCGCGGCGGACCTGCCGCATGACGCGGGCGCTCTCGGGCTGCGCGCTCGAGCTGCCGCGTCCGTACCGGCTGCCGCGGTTGTCGTCGGACCATGCCTCGGGCCAATCGTTCATGGGCCCCAGTGTGCAGGGCACTGGTATGTCCCTTACAAGGTTCGTCGGAAAATAAGGGCACTGCTGTTGCGAAGCTGACACAAAATCCCCGGTTGTCACCTCGGCATAAGGTGGAGGCCATGACAGACCAGGCCTCCACAGCGGTATCGGAGACTCCGGATATCCCGGGCAAGCCGACCTCGGCGTCCCGGACCACGCTCAGCCACATCATGACCAACGCCGACACGAACCTCCTGGGCACCGTGCACGGCGGTGTGATCATGAAGCTGGTCGACGACGCGGCCGGTGCCGTGGCCGGCCGGCACAGCGGTGGGCCTGCCGTCACCGCTTCCATGGACGAGATGGCGTTTTTGGAGCCGGTCCGGGTCGGCGACCTCGTCCACGTGAAGGCCCAGGTCAACTGGACCGGCCGGACCTCGATGGAGGTCGGGGTGCGGGTGCTGGCCGAGCGGTGGAACGAGTCCGATCCGGCCACCCAGGTCGGCTCCGCCTACCTCGTCTTCGCCGCCGTCGACGCCGACGGCAAGCCGCGCCGGGTCCCCCCGGTACTCCCGGAGACCGAGCGCGACAAGCGCCGCAACCAGGAGGCCCAGATCCGCCGCACCCACCGTCTGGCCCGCCGCCGGGCGATCCTGGAACTCCGTGAGCGCAGGGCGGCGGACGGCTTCGAGGACTGAGCACCACCCGTCCCCGGCCCTCCGCTGACTCCCGGCCCGTCCCATGACCGCCCGGGCCGCCACCCCATGATCGTCGGCCCCCGCAAGGACCGCCTGCGCCACCATGACTCCCCGGCCCACCTGACGACCGTCCGGGCCACCCGGGCCGCCCGTGACTCCCGGGCATCCGGTCTCCGCCCTGGCCGCGAGTCCAGGCCGCCCTGGGTCACCGCGACGGCCCGAGCCCTCCATGGTCCCTGTGGCCATCAAACGACCGTCCGGGCCGCCCGGGCCGCCCGTGACTCCCGGGCATCCGGTCTCCGCCCTGGCCGCGAGTCCAGGCCGCCCTGGGTCACCGCGACGGCCCGAGCCCTCCATGGTG
>NZ_JBVIPA010000030.1:0-41479 GCF_055578365.1 Streptomyces sp. NPDC033131 | reverse complement strand
TGGCATCCGGTCTCCGCCCTGGCCGCGAGTCCAGGCCGCCCTGGGTCACCGCGACGGCCCGAGCCCTCCATGGTCCCTGTGGCCATCAAACGACCGCCCGGACCGCCCGGGCCGCCTAGGACCGCCCGACCGCCTACGACCGCCCGGACCGCCTACGACCGCCCGGGCCATCCCATGACCGCCCGGGCCCGCCACCCGTCGGGTCACGTCACGACCGCCCGGGCCAACTCACGGGCCACCTGACGACCGCCCAGGCGCCTACGACCGCCCGAGCCGTTCAAGACCCCTGGGCCGCCCGACGACTGCCCAGGCCAGCCAGTTGCTCCCAGGCCACCCCACGACTGCTCAGGCCACTCCACAACCGCCCCGGCCGCCCGACAACCGCCCCAGCCGGGTCACAGGGGAGCACGCCGCCGAGGTTCATGACCGAAACCGCGGACCTACGGGCACAGCGCCTCGTCGCCCCGCATCACTCCGAACGTGCCCTGCGCCGGGTTCGCCGCCCGCACCCTGCGCACCTCTTGGAAGTCCGTCCCGGCGATCACCTTCAGCGTCGCCCCCAGCCCCTTCACCGCCCGCAGCTCGCTGCCCGGCAGCGCGGCCGCGAGGGACTTCGCGGAGCGGTCCCAGCCGGGGTCGTAGGCGACGACCGTGCGCTTCACCGTGCGGTCGGCCGCGTTGACCGGCAGGCGCGTCGTACGGAAACCGGTCGACGCCAGCGCCGCGTCCACGCGCTTGCCGAGGCCGGCCGTGGCGGTGCCGTTCTCCACCTGGACGCGGATCTGCTGAGGGGCGACGTCCACGCGAAGGGCTTCGCCCCGCTGCTTGCGCACGGTCAGCGGTCTGTCTTCGCGCAGGGACCGGAAGAGTTCGCCGGCCTTGTGGGCGTCCCACTTCAGCGTGGAACCGACGCCCTTGACGGCGTATCCCATCTGCCCGATCGGCACGGTGGTGAACTCGGAGGAGGAGGGGGAGAAGCTGCGCATGGCCCGGCCGAGGTCGAGCAGCTCATGCGTGCCGAAGCCCTTGTCGGCTCGTACGGAGCCCAGCACGGCCCGGGTGATGTCCCGGAACTTCATCGGGTTCAGCAGGATCCCGGAGGACGTGGCGCGGTCGATCAGGGCGGCCATGAAGCGCTGCTGGCGCTGCATCCGGCCGAGGTCGGAGGCGCCGTCGACGTGACGGGAGCGGACGTACTGGAGGGCCTGGCCGCCCCGGATGGTGTGCGTGCCGGGCGGGAGGTCGAGGCCGGTGTAGGTGTCCTTCAGCGGTTCGGTGGTGCAGATCTCGACCCCGCCGAGCACGTCCACCGTCTTCATGAAGCTGGTGAAGTCGACCTCCAGGTAGTGGTCGATCTTCACCCGGGTCATGCTCTCGACGGTCCGCACGGTCAGCTGCGGGCCGCCCTCCGCGTACGCCGCGTTGAGCTTGAGCGGATGTCCGTGGTGCCGTTTGCCGGTCGTCCGGTCGGTGTGCGCGGGCGTCACGGCGTACGAGTCGCGCGGCAGGCTCACCACGCTCGCCCGCTCCCGGTCCTCCGAGATGTGCACGATCATCATCGTGTCGGTGCAGCGGCAGGGGGCGCCGCCGAGCCGGTACTTGCGCCGCTCGGCCTCGCCGATCCTGTCGCGGCCGTCCGTGCCGACGAGCAGGACGTTCATTCCGTGACCGGCCCTCGGGCGGTTCTTCATGTCCTTGAAGGGGTCGACCCGCGCGATGTCCGCGTCGAGGCTGGTGACCACCGCGTGGCCGATCCCGGCCGCGGCGAGCACGACCACGGAGAGCGTCGTCACCGCCCGCATGGCCCAGCGCGGTTTTTTCCGTCGTACGGGGGGTCGCACCGACCGTGGTGGCTGCGGGCGGCGCTGGGGCCGGGCGGCGGGGGAGCGGGGCGGCGTGGGCATGGGGGACACCTCCGCGTGCGTGGGATCGTGAGCACCGTAGGCCCATACGATCTGCTGCCCGGTGCACCGCCCCGGGCAGGGCGCACCCGTGTCCCCCATTCGCGGTAACGTTTGGGCCCTATGAACGCCAAGCCCGACGTGCAGCTCCCCGCCGTGTCCGTGATCATGCCCGTCCTCGACGAGGAGCGGCATCTGCGCGGAGCCGTCCAAGCGATCCTCGCGCAGGAGTACGCCGGCGAGATGGAGGTCGTGATCGCCCTCGGTCCGTCCACGGACCGTACGGACGAGATCGCGGCCGAGCTCGTCCGCGAAGACCCCCGCGTGCACACCGTGCCGAACCCGACCGGCCGTACGCCGGCCGCGCTGAACGCCGCGATCAAGGCCTCCCGGCACCCGATCGTCGTGCGCGTCGACGGCCACGGCATGCTCTCGCCGAACTACATCACCACCGCCGTACGGCTCCTGGAGGAGACCGGCGCGCAGAACGTCGGCGGCATCATGCACGCCGAGGGTGAGAACGACTGGGAGCACGCGGTCGCCGCCGCGATGACCTCGAAGATCGGCGTGGGCAACGCCGCCTTCCACACGGGCGGGCAGGCCGGCCAGGCCGAGACGGTGTACCTCGGGGTGTTCCGGCGCGAGGCGCTGGAGCAGCAGGGCGGGTACAACGTGGAGTTCATCCGCGCCCAGGACTGGGAGCTCAACTTCCGGATCCGGGAGGCGGGCGGGCTCATCTGGTTCTCGCCCGAGCTGAAGGTGTCGTACCGGCCCCGGCCGAGCGTGCGCGCCCTCGCCAAGCAGTACAAGGACTACGGCCGCTGGCGGCACGTCGTCGCCCGCTACCACGAGGGCTCCATCAACCTGCGCTACCTCGCCCCGCCGACCGCGGTGTGCGCGATCGGCGCGGGAATCGTGCTGGGCGCCCTCGTCAGCCCGTGGGCCCTCGTCGTCCCCGGCGGCTACCTCGCGGCGATCGCCCTCGGGTCCGTCCCCGCGGGCAGGGGACTGCCGCTGAAGGCACGGCTGCAGATCCCCGTCGCCCTCGCCACCATGCACATGTCGTGGGGCTGGGGCTTCCTGACCAGCCCGCGCTCGCTCGCCCGCAAGGTGATCGCGAGCCGGCGCCCCGCGGTCCACACGGGCGCCGGCGAGCTGACCACCTGACGCAGGCTCGGGGCCCGGCTCGGGGCTCGGCTCTGGGCTCGGCTCAGGACCAGGTGAACCCCGGGTTCACGTGCATGCAGGCGTCCTCGTCGGCGCCGTTGAGTGCCTGCGCCGACTCCGGGGTCGTGTCGTCCTTCTCGGGCGCCTTGTACGTCGTACCGTCACGCCAGTCCGCGCCCACGACGAGCGTGACCCCGGAGACGTCCGTCGACCGCTCCACCGAACTCGCCGGAATCCCGAGGGACGTGGCCACCCGCTCGGCGTCGCCCCGCAGTTCGGCGCTCGGATAGCGGACGACCGTGCGGTCCTCGCTCAGCGCCGACCTGGTGTCCGCGTCCGCCTTGGTGAAGCCCTTCTCCACGAGCAGCCCGGCCACCGTGCCGGCGCGTCCGGACGCCGCGCGGAGCGTGTCGGTGCGGGTGCCGTTCTGTACGAGGACCCCGATCTCGTCGTCGGCGGCGGCCTGGTCGCCGGACGCGGTCGCCGACGGGGCCGGGCTCGCCTTCTCACCGTCCTTGCCGTCCAGCGCGATGTCCTCCCGGACCAGGCGGAACAGCTGCTCGGCGTCCTCGGTGGGCTCGACACGGGCGCCCACGTACCGGTTGGGCATCGTGGTCATGGTGATGCGCTCCGGCTTCACCCGGCGCAGCTCGTTGCTGAGGTCGTAGAGCTTCTTGACGGTGTCGAGGCCCGGGTCGACCGTGAGGGCCTCGGTGGCCTCCTCGGCGAGCTTGCGGAGTTTGTTCGGGCTGCTGAGGGTGGCGTTCTCGCGCAGCGTCCGGACCATCGAGTTCATGTACATGTGCTGGGCCTTGGCGCGGGCGAGGTCGCTGCCGTCCTCGAAGCCGTAACGCGTCCGCAGCCACTGCAGTGCCTGCTCGCCCTTCACCGGCGTGGTGCCCTTCTCCAGCTTCAGACCGGAGCCGTGGCCCTGGCTGTCGCGGGAGAGGATGTTGGCGTCCACGCAGACCGGGACCCCGCCGACGGCGTCCGCCATCGACACCACGCCCGCGAAGTCGACCATCACGAAGTGGTCGATGTGGATGCCGGTGAGTTCCTGCCAGGTGGCCACCGTGCAGCCGGGGCCGCCATGGCCGAGGCTCCGGTTGGTCATGACGCGGCCCTCGCTCGCCGGGTACTCCTCGTCGTCGTCCGGGTCGGTGCACTTCGGGATCTTCACGAGGGTGTCCCGGGGCATGCTGACGACCGACATGTTGGAGCGGTCGGCGGACAGGTGCACCAGCATCTGCACGTCCGCGAGCGGCGTCGAGCCGAACGTCTCGCGGGCGCCGCCGAGTTGCTGGTTCTCCTCGGTGTCGCGGGCGTCGGAGCCGATGAGCAGGATGTTCAGCGGGGTCTGGCCGGCGGCGTTCGGCGTCGGCTCGGCGACCTTGTTGTCGCCGAGGTTGAGTTCGTCCTTCTTGATGTTGCCGTTGAGATGCCGGTAGTAGAGGTAACCGGCGGTTGCCGAGCCCAGTATCAGCACGGCGAGGGTCGTCGCGGACCAGCGCAGCAGCCGGCGCGCCCGCGGTGGGCGGCGTGTGCCGTGCCGGCTGTCGCCGGCGACGCCGACCTGCCCGGCGACTGGTTCGACATCCCGAACACTGTTCCGCGTCACTTCGAGTCCTCCCCGACCATCCCGCCCTCGCGCCATGGCGCGGCCCGCCGTACGTCCTGGAGACATACGACGGGCCCGTCAGGTTGCTCTGTTTCGTCAACTAACGCGCTTGAGTCGTCAACGAACGCGTCTGAGCGTCATCAACCCGCTTGAGCAGGCAACTGACGCGCACGGAGCGTCAACTCGCGCACACGACCTTGTCGGCTGTGGACTTCTCCACGTCCGGCGTCTCGGCCGAGGCGCCGTTGATCTTCACGCCCGCGCCCTTGAAGTCCTTGCCCAGGACCAGGGTCATCGTCGGCTGGCCCTGGGAGTTGGTCACACTCTCGCCGGGCTTCATCGCCGAGCCCGACAGGCCCATGATGTCGGCCAGCCGACGGGCCTGGTCGGCCTGGTCCGGCGCGTACTCGATGGTCGTCTTCGCCTGGTCGGCGTCCGCGTTGCCCGCGTTCTCCGACTTGATGACGCCCGCGCTGTTCTGCAGCCAGTCCAGCTGCTTCTGCGCACTGCCGGACGCGGCACCGCCGTTCAGGATCCGGACCCGCACCTCGGAGGCGTCCGCCTTGGTGCCCTTGAGGCGGGCGGCGACCGCGGCGGCCTCCTTCTTCTGCTGCGCCTTGACCTCGGTGAACGACACGTCGTTGACGATCATGTCGAAGACCTGGGGCGCCCTGGTCTCGTCGACGACCACCGTCGCCTTGATCTCCTCGGCTGGGTTGTCCACCACCGGGATGGTGGCGAAGGTGATGTTCTTGGTGGGCACCTGCTTCAGCTCCAGGGCCATGTCCTTGAGCGTGGTGACGTTGCCGATCGCGGAGTCCACGGTGAGCGCGCTGGTGGCCGCCTCGGCCAGCTTCAGCAGCTTCTTGGGGTTGGTGAGGGTGTCGCTGGAGGACATCTTGCGCATCAGCGACCCCAGGAACTGCTGCTGCACCTTGATGCGGTCGAGGTCACCGCTGTTGCCGAAGCTCTTGCGGGTGCGCAGGAAGGCGAGGGCCCGCTCGCCCTCGACCGTGGACTCGCCCTTGGGCAGGACGAGCTTCGACTGCTTGTCGTTGACGGCCTCGGTCACACACACATCGACGCCGTCCACCGCCGTCGTCAGCGTCTTGACCGCGTTGAAGTCGGCCATCATGAAGTGGTCCGGCTGGATGCCGGTGGCCTCCTTCACCGTCCGCATGGTGCAGCCCGCGTCCCGGCCGCTCTCGCCGAGGCTGCGGTTGAAGCGGACACCCTGCTGCGCGGCCACGGTCACCTCGGTGCCGTCGTCCTTCGTGGCCGGGCACTCGGGGATGTCGACGATCAGGTCACGCGGGATGCTCAGCGCGGTCGCGTTGGAGCGGTCCTTGGAGACGTGCAGCAGGATCGTGGTGTCGGCGTGGCCGACGCTGCCGGCGTCGCCGTAGCCGTCGTTGCCCTCGCCGGTGCGCTTGTCGGTGCCGATGACGAGGACGTTGAAGGCCTCGTCCTTCTTGAAACTGCTCGCGCCCGCGTCGCCGACGTCCGTCGTCCGGACGTTGCCCTCAAGGTGCTTGAGGTACAAGTAGCCGGCGCCCGCGGTGGCGACCAGGACAAACGCCATGCTGCCGCCGGTCCACAACAGGGTCTTCTTCGCCTTCGACGTCTTCTTGACCGGGCGGCGGCCACGCCGCCCCGGCAGCGGTTCCTCGGGGACCGGCCCCCGCCTGCGCGGTGGCGGGACCTCGCGGCCCGGGGCAGCGGGAGGCGCCGAACGGCCGCCACGCGGCTGCGGTACGGCCCGGCGCGGTGCGGCGGGCGTCAGCCGCAGTTCGTATTCGCCGGTGTTCGGATTGAGTACCCACTGGTCTGCGGGATCGACGTGCTCCGCCCGCTCACGGCCTGGTGCGTCCAAGGTTGTCCGAATCCTCCGTCAGGGCAAGCGCCTTCCCCACTGGATCGCTCACACTATCCGCACGATTCGGCGGCGAGTGAACTTTCCCCGCTTTCTTCGATCGGCGCAGGGCGCTACCAACGGTACGGCGGGTACACGTCCATGCACTTGGTCTCCGAGCCGTTGAGAGCGTCGGCGTTGCTCGGCAGGTCCCCGGCCTGAGGCGTCTTCTGCTTCGGATACGCCGTACCGGAACGCCAGTCGGCGCCGACGGCGACGGTGACACCGGAGACGTCCGTCGACTTCTGCACCGAACCCGCCGGAATCCCCAGGGACTTGGCCACCGCCTGGGCGTCGCCCGCCAGTTCGGCGCTCGGGTAGCGCACCAGGGTCCGCGCCTCGGTGAGCGCTGTCGAGGTGTCCTTCGTCGCCTTGGTGAACCCCTTGCCCACGAGGGCCTGCGCGATCTCGCCCGCCCGGCCGCTGACCGGGCCGAGGGTGGCGGACTGCGTGGCGTTCTGCACCAGCACGCCGATCTGGTCGTTCGCCGCGGCGGGGTCGTCGGTGGTCTTGGCGGCGTCGGCCGTGCTCGCTGCTTCGGCGTCCGCCTTCGCGCGCTTGCCGCCCTTGGCGCCCTTGTCGTCGAAGGGCACGTCGTCGCGGAGCATCGCCCACATCTTCTCGGCGTCGGCCCCGGCCGGCAGCAGGTGGTTCACGTCCTCGTTGTCCTCGACGGTCGGCATCGTCGTCATGGTGATGCGGTCCGTGGGCACCGTCTTGAGCTGCGTGCCGAGGTCGTACAGGTCCTTGACGGTGCCGATCTCCTCCGAGACCTTCAGGGACTTGGTGGCCGCCTCGGCCAGGTCCATCAGGCGGCCGCCATCGGTGAAGACGTTCTGGTCCTTCAGCGTGCGGATCATCGAGTTCATGTACATGTGCTGGGCCCGGGCCCGCAGCGGGTCGCTGCCCCAGGCGTGCCGGGTGCGCAGCCACTGCAGGGCCTGCTTGCCCTCGACCTTCTTCTTGCCGGCCTTCATCTTCAGGCCGGAACCGCCGGGCACGCCCGGGAGCGGGTGGTCCCACACGTTCTGGTTCACGCAGACCTCGACGCCGCCGATGGCGTCCGCCATGCTCACCACGCCCGCGAAGTCGATCGTCATCCAGTGGTCGATGTAGATCCCGGTGAGGTTCTCCCAGGTGGTCAGCGTGCAGCCGGCCCCGCCCCGGCCCAGCGTCCTGTTGATGATGTCGTTGGTCGCCGGGTACGTCTTGCCGGTGTCCGGGTCCTTGCACGCCGGGATGTCGACCCGGGTGTCCCGCGGAATGCTCACCACCGCGGCGCTCTTGCGGTCCGCGGAGAGGTGGATGAGCATCTGCACGTCGGCCAGCGGCGGGTTGCCCCGGGTGTCCTTGCCGCCGCCGAGCGCCACGTTCGCGTCGGACGCACGGCTGTCCGAGCCGAGCATCAGGATGTTCAGCGGCGTCTGCCCGTCGGCGTTCGCCTCGGTCTTGCGCGCCTTGGAGTCGCCGCCGCTGCGCCGGCCCTTCTCGATGTTGCCGTTGAGGTGCTGGTAGTAGAGGTATCCGGCGCCGGCCGTCCCCAGTATCAGCACCGCCAGGGTCGTCGCGGACCAACGGAGCACCCGGTGCTTGGCCTTGGCCCGGCGCCGGCTGCGCCGCCCGCCGTGCCCGCCCCCCGGGGAACCGTCGGGTCTGCCGGAGCCGTCGCCGTCGTCCCCACGACGGCCGTCCTCCCGCCCTGCCCCACTCGCGTGCCGGACGCCCGGTCGCGTCCCCTCCCCGTGCACACTGCTGTGCGTCATCCCCTGTCTCCCCACCCTCGCGCCATCGAACGGGCCGGCCTCTTCGCCCCGTGAGACGTGAGGCAGGCCCGTCAGGTCACTTGGCGCACTCGACCTTGTCCGCGGTGGACTGCTGAACCCCCTCCGGCGCCTTCGTCGGAGTGGTGAGCGACTCGCCCGCGCCCTTGAAGTCCTTGCCCAGGGTCAGCGTCATCGTCGGCTGGCCCTGGGAGTTGGTCACGCTCTTGCCCGGCTTCATCGCCGAACCGGAAAGGCCCATGATGTCGGCCAGCCGACGCGCCTGGTCGGCCTGGTCGGGAGCGTACTCGAGCGTGGTCTTGCTCAGCTCGGTATCCGCGTTGCCCGCGTTCTCGGACTTCAGCACGCCCTCTTCGTTCTGCAGGTACTCGAGCTCGGTCTGCGCACTGCCCGCCACCGCACCGCCGTTGAGGATGCGCACCCGCACCTCGGAGGCGTCCGCCTTGGTGCCCTCGAGACGGGCGGCGACCGCGGCGGCCTCCTTCTTCTTCTGCGCCTTGACCTCGGTGAACGACACGTCGTTCTTGATCATGTCGAAGACCTGGGGAGCCGACGACGGGTTGACCACGACGGTCGCCTTGACCTTCTCCGCCGGGTTGTCGATCACCGGGACCGTGGTGAACGTCAGGTTCTTGACGTTGAGCTTGCCCAGCTCCAGACCCAGGTCCTTCAGCTTGTTGATGCTGTCCAGCTGGGAGTCGACGGTCAGCGCCTTCGTCCCCGCCTCGGCCAGCTTGATCATCTTCGCGGGGTTGGTCAGCGTGTCGTTGGACTTCAGCTTGCGCATCAGCGCGCTGAGGAACTGCTGCTGCAGCGTGATCCGGCTCAGGTCGCCGCCGAACCCGACCGCGTGCCGGGTGCGCACGAACGCGAGCGCCGTCTCGCCCGAGATGTGCTGCGTCCCCTTCTTCAGGTCGAGGTGCGAGTCCGGGTCCTTGATGTCCTTGGCCAGACACACGTCGACCCCGCCGACCGCCGTGGTCAGCGTCTTGACCGCGTTGAAGTCGGCGACGATGAAGTTGTCGGGGGTGATCCCGGTCAGCTCGGTGACGGTCCGCATGGTGCAGCTGGGCGTACGGTCGTCCTGGCCCAGGCTGGTGTTGAAACGGACGTCGGTCGTGCCCTTGATGACCTCCTGCGAGCCGTCCTCCTGGGTGGTCGGGCAGTCCGGGACGTCGACGATCAGGTCACGCGGGATGCTCAACGCGGTCGCGTTGGAGCGGTCCTTGGAGACGTGCAGCAGGATCGTGGTGTCCGCGTGGCCGACGCTGCCGGAGTCGCCGTAGCCCTCGTTGCCCGAGCCGGTGCGCTTGTCCGTGCCGATCACCAGGATGTTGATGGCCTTGTCCTTCTGGAAGCCACCGGTGCTCGCGCCGTCGTCGGCGACGGAGGTGATGTTGCCGTTCAGATGCTCGATGTAGAGGTACCCGGCGCCCGCAGCGGCCACCAGCACGAATGCCATCGTGCCGCCGGTCCACAGCAGGACCTTCTTCGCCTTGGACTTCTTCTTCACCGGCCGGCGCCCGCGCCGCCCCGGCAGCGGCTCCTCGGGCACGCCCCGCCGTCTGCGCGGCCCCGGCACCTCACGGCCGGGGGTCGCGGGAGCCGCCGGGGCCGCCGTACGACCGCGCGGCGGAGCGCCCGCTCTGGCGGTGGCCGCCCTACGGGGTCCGGGAACAGCCGACCGCGGTGATTGCGGTGCGGAAGGAGTCAGTCGCAGTTCGTATTCACCAGTGCTCGGGTTGAGTACCCACTGGTCTGCGGGGTCGATGTCGTCCGCCCGCCCACGGCCTTGCGCGTCCACGGTTGTCTGAACCCTCCGTCGGGGCCACGCGGCGCCTTTCCCCTCCAAAGGCGCTCGGGTCTCGGTCACACAGTGCTCGACCCCAGGACGGACCTCTGGCCGGATGCACCGGATCGCTCACACTAACCGCCTTGTTCGCGTCCCAGCGACGCCGGTGATTAATTCCACTTCCCTACAACCGGGCAATACGCCCATTTACTCGGTCAATGGTTCATCACCTTGACAAGCGCTTTACGTGCACGTGTCCTCGGCCGCCGTGTTCCCCCGGAACGTCGGCACGGGTGAATTGACGGCCGAGGGTTCGCCGTCCTGCTCACTGCCCGCCCCTTCGCCCCTCTCCTCGCCCGCGCTCTCGCCGCTTTCCCCGGCATTCTCGGCCGGATTGCGGCTTTTGGTCGTCGATTCCGTTGATTCCACGGAGTCCCGGGGCGTCTTCCGCGTCACCTCCACGGGCGCGTCCGAGCGCAGCCGTTCGAACAGCCTTTCCGCTTCGGGTTCCACAAGCTGGTCGCGATTCGCGTTGTAGACGTACGACTCCCTCGGGACCGTAAGGAATTGCACACGTTCCGTGGGGATGTCGCGCAGCCCACGCACGAGTTCGTACAAACCGCGCAGGCTCGCCAGATCCGGGTCGGTCGTGAGCGCGGAAGTGGCCGCGTCCAGCACCGGATAGAGCTTCACCGGATTCAGCAGGACGTCATTGCTCTGCACCTTGTTGACCAACGCGCCGAGGAACCGCTGCTGACGGTCCATCCGGTCGGTGTCGCTGCCGTTGCCCAGCGACTTGCGGGCCCGCACATACCCGAGGGCCTGCTCACCGTTGAGCGTCACCCGCCCCGCCGGGAGCCTCAGCTTGGCCGCCTTGTCCCGGATCGGCTCGGCCAGGCACACCTCGACGCCGTCGACCGCGTCGACCATGTCCTTGAACCCGTGGAAGTCGACGACCACGTGATGGTCGACACGGATGTTCGTCAGCCGCTCCACGGTCCGGATCGTGCAGGCCGTGCCGCCCACCTGGAAGGCGTAGTTGAACATCGTGAACATGGGCTCGGTACGGCTGCCGTCGGGCCGTGTGCAGCCCGGCACGTCCACCATCAGATCCCGGGGCAGCGACACCGCGGTGGCACTGTCCCGCCCCGCGGCCAGATGCAACAGGATGGTGGTGTCGGACCGCTCGGTCCCCGAATCCCGCCCGTACCGCCGGTTCCGGGTCCCGGACCGCGAGTCCGAACCGATCACCAGTATGTTCTGCGCGCCCCTCACCAGCGAGGTGGGCCGGTCCCTCTCGTACCGGGCCAGCTCGGCCGCCGCCGCCTTGTCCGACGTGATGTTCCCGTCCAGCTTCGCGTAGACGGCCCACCCGGCCCCGCCGGCCGCCAGCACCAGGACCGTGACCGCGATCCCGGCCCCTCGCACACACCGCCGCCGGCGCCGCCGTATCAGCCCCCCGCCGGTCGCCGAGGCCCCCGCCCCCGGCCCGAGCGGTCCGGAGGGCGCGGACGGCGCGCCTGCGGTGTCGGTCACGTCGGAATCCACCCCTCATGGCGAACGAGTCACGTGGCGTACGAGCGTGTCGTGCGAGCTGCTCCTACGACCATGGCGCGGATGAGGGCCGGGGGGTGGGTGGAGGGGGCCGAATGGGGGACGCGCCGGTGCGGAGGCCGGGGCCAAGACCCCGGGGGGCCCAGGCGCCCGGTACTGGGAAGCGGGCGTGTCTACCGAGCCGTGGCCGTGACCCGCTCACTCTCGATCCGCTTGGCCAGCGCCTCCTCGCCCAGCCGGTCCAGATTCCGGCACAGCACCACGGACCCACCGGTGGCGAGCGGCGCGTACAGCCCGGCGTTCAGCCCCTCCCAGGTGTCGTACGGCAGCCCCGACAGCAGCCGGGACCCGGGCCCCGTGAGCCCCACCCTCGTCGCCTCCGCCCCGGCCCGTTCGACGACCTCCGCCGCACTGAACTCCCGCCCGGCCACGATCAGCGCCGGCTCGTCGGGATCCACCGGCGCGAACGGGGCGAACCGGTCGCCCTGTCCCGGCACCTCGACCGCGTAGTCGGCGAATCCGGCCGGCGGCTGCGGAAAGCGTCCGCCGAGCGGCCGCAGGGCCAGCGCGATCCGTTCCCCGGAGCACGCCCGCGCCGCCTCCAGTGCATCCGGCCCGCTCACCACCACGTCGGCCACCGCCGCGTCACCGCCCACGTCGGCGATCACACCCACCGACGAACACGCCAGCAGCCACACCGCGGTCTGCCAGTGCGCGGGCAGCAACAGCGCGACCCGGTCGCCGGGACCCGCGGCGAGGTCGCCCTGGAGGAGGTTGGAGGTCTTGGCCACCCAATTGGCGAAGGTGGCCACGGACAATTCGACACGTTCGCCCGTGGCATCGTCGTAGAAGGTCACCAGCGGGCGTCCGGGATCCGCGGCGAGCGCGGAACGCAGCAGGTCGGCAGGGGTGCGGTCGGTGGCGTTCACCCGAAGAAGCGTACGCGGGCCCGCGACCGCCCACCGGCGGGCGGGGCCACGGATCGCCGCCGGTACACCACCGGTTCGGCGGAGCACGGCCCGACAGCCCGTCAAATCCCCGATGGACAGATATGTATGACTATGTCCAAGATCAGGGGCATGCACGGATTCCTTGCTTCCTCGATCGGCGTCACCTGTGCGGCCGCCCTGGCCCTTCCGCTGACCCCGCCCGCGGCCGCGGCGAACCTGCCGGCCACGGCGGCTGTCCTGTCCGCAAGACCGCCGGCGGTGAGCACGCCGGCCAAGGCGAGCGCGAGACCGGCGGGGACCGCGGAAGCGCCGGGCAGCACCCAGTCGCTCCCCCTCGTGCCCCTCATCCGGGACCGAGCGGGCGGCCTCGCCCCCGAACAGGGCCTGACCCGCCGGGACGTACGGCACTTCTCGCTCGTCGGCGTGATCTGGGACAACCCGGACGTCGAACTCCACGGCCAGGTCCAGGTCCGTACCCGCGACGCCGCCACCGGCACCTGGTCAGGCTGGCAGGACGTCGAGACGCACAACGCCGACCACGCGGCCGACCCGGACACCGTCGAGCGCACCTCCGGCCGGGTGCGCGGTGCGACGGCACCGTTGTGGGTGGGGGACTCGGACGGCGTGGAGGCACGCGTCCGCGCGGACGCCGGGTCCCACGCCCACCGGGTCGAGGAGACCGCCCGCGGCCCCCGTACGGCGACCGCCGCCATGCCTCTCCCCACCGGTATGCGCCTCGAACTGGTCGACCCGGGTGAACCCGACGACCCGCCCCAGGTGGTTCGGGCCGCCGCCGACGATCCACCCCAGGTGGTTCCGGCCGACGCCGCCGGCGCTCCCCGTGCCGGCGTCCGGCCCGCCGAGCCCGCCAGGGCCCTGACCGCCAAAGCCCTGGCCGCCATGGACGCGTCCGCAGCCAACACCGACCTCGCCCCGCTCGGAGCCACCGAGATCCCGGCCCTGACGCGCGCCGAGACCGTGCGGGAGCTGTTCACCCCGCGGATGACCGAACCGGCTGAGGGACCGCGGGTGAAGCCGAAGATCGGCCCGCGTCCACGCATCGTCACCCGGCGCGGCTGGGGCGCGAACGAGAGCCTTCGGGAGAGGACCTTCGTCTACACGAAGAAGGTCAAGGCGGCCTTCGTGCACCACACGGCGTCCGGCAACGGGTACCGCTGCGCGCAGGCTCCCTCCGTCATCCGCGGTATCTACCGCTACCACGTCCTGAGCATGGGCTGGCGCGACGTCGGCTACAACTTCCTCGTCGACAAGTGCGGAAACATCTACGAGGGGCGCGCCGGGGGCGCGGCGAAGCCGGTCATGGGCGCTCACACGCTGGGTTTCAACACCAACAGCATGGGGATCGCCGTCCTCGGCACCTTCGGCTCCAAAAAGCCCTCCGCCGCCGCCGTGAAGGCCATCGCCCGGCTCACCGCGTGGAAGCTCGGCCTCCACGGCGCCAATCCACGCGGCAAGACATATCTGAAGTCAGGCGGTGGCAACCTCTACCCCAAGGGCAGGAAAGTACGACTGAATGTGATCTCCGGTCACCGGGACGGCTTCCCCACGGCCTGCCCCGGCTATCAGCTCTACCGCAAGCTCGGCACGGCCCGTTCGACCGCCGCCCGCTACCAGGGCCGGTAGCGCCGGGACCTGCTGAACCTGCCCGGGAACCGTTCGGACGCCACCGGAGTCTGTCCGGCCGTAGGACACATTCACCGCCGTCGGGGGGCAAGGGGCGGAATGCCGCACGGCCGTCGAAGGCACCGCGCAACGGTCTGCATACACTGGCCGGCCGAAAGACAGTTCGGCCGGTCCCGGCAGGAAGCAGAGACGACAGGTGACAGAAGCGATACTCCTCGTCGGCGGCAAGGGAACCCGGCTGCGCCCGCTCACGGTGCACACACCGAAGCCCATGGTCCGCGCGGCCGGGGTCCCGTTCCTCACGCACCAACTGGCGAGAGCGAGAGCGGCGGGCGTCGACCACATCGTGCTCGCCACCTCCTACCTGGCCGAGGTCTTCGAACCGTACTTCGGGGACGGTTCCTCCCTCGGGCTCCACATCGAGTACGTCACCGAGGACGAGCCCCTCGGCACCGGCGGCGCGATCCGCAACGTCGCATCCCGCCTGCACTCCGCCCCCGACGACCCGGTCCTCGTCTTCAACGGCGACATCCTGACGGGCCTCGACATCAGGGCGCTGGTGGAGACCCACGAGCGGACGGCCGCGGACGTCTCCCTCCACCTCACGCAGGTCACCGACCCGCGCGCCTACGGCCTGGTCCCCACAGACGGGACGGGCAGGGTCCTGGCGTTCCTGGAGAAGCCGCAGACCCCCGAGGAGATCGTCACCGACCAGATCAACGCGGGGGCGTACGTCTTCCGCCGCTCGGTGATCGACACGATCCCGCAGGGCCGCCCGGTCTCCGTCGAGCGCGAGACCTTCCCGGACCTCCTGGCGGCAGGAGCCCACCTCCAGGGCATGGTCGACTCGACGTACTGGCTGGACCTCGGCACCCCGGCCGCGTTCGTCCGCGGCTCCGCCGACCTCGTCCTCGGCCGTGCCCCGTCCCCGGCCGTCCCCGGCCGCTGCGGCGACCGCCTCGTCCTCCCGACGGCACGGGTCGCCCCCGACGCGAAACTCGCGGGCGGCACGGTGGTGGGCGAGGGCGCCTTCGTCGCCGAAGGGGCCCGCGTCTTCGGCAGCACGATCCTCCCCGGCGCCGTCATAGAACCCGGCGCCGTCATCACCGACTCCCTCATCGGCAACCGGGCCCGCGTAGGCGAACGCTCCGTTCTCACCGGCACGGTCATCGGCGACGGCGCGATCATCGGCCCCGACAACGAACTCCGCGACGGCATGCGCATCTGGTGCGACGCCCGAATCCCCCGAGGCGCGGTCCGCTTCTCCTCGGACCAGTGACCCACACCACCAACGCCGGGCAGCCCAGAGAGCCCTGCCCGGCTCCGGCGGCCGTGGCTCCGGTGGTCGAGGCTCCGGCGGTCCTGGCTTCGGCGGCCGTGGCTCCGGCCGCTCCGGTACTGGCGGCCCTGGCATCGGCGGTTCTGGCATCGGCCGTCCTGGTACTGGCGGCCCTGGCATCGGCGGTTCTGGCATCGGCCGTCCCGGTACTGGCGGCCCTGGCATCGGCGGTTCTGGCATCGGCCGTCCCGGTACTGGCGGCCCTGGCATCGGCGGTTCTGGCATCGGCCGTCCTGGTTCTGGCGGCTCTGGCATCGGCGGTTCTGGCATCGGCCGTCCTGGTTCTGGCGGCTCTGGCATCGGCCGTCCCGGTACTGGCGGCCCTGGCACCGACCGTCCCGGTTCCGGCGGCCCTGGCACCGACTGCCCTGGCCCCGGCCGCTCCGGCCCCGACCAAGGCCCTTCAGGCGACCGACTTCCGGACGGCCCTCCGCGACGCCGGCCCACACGCCTGAGCCGGCCCGTCGTCCGGGGACGGGTCCAGCGGTGCCGACCCCCCCACCTGTGGGGGGCGCTTGCGGTGTCACAGGCCGGCCATGCATGGGGCCAGCGGTGCCCAACCTCCGCCCACCCACCCACCCGCTGGGGGCGCCCCTTGCGAGGCCGGTCCGCTTCCCAGCCCGTCCGGCGTTTGAGGACGAGGCCCGTTCAGGGCCGACAGCGGGGTCTGGGGGCGCAGCCCCCAGGTGAGGTCCACCTCTCGACCGACCGAGTCGGGTGGCAGGGTGGGCACAGGTCCGGGGGTCTGGGGGCGGAGCCCCCAAGGGCGTCACCGAGACGCGCCCACGTCACAACCGGCCGATGTCCCCCCGGGGCATCCGCGGCGCCCGCCTCGCCGGAACCCTCCCACTCAACAAGATCAACCGAGCCGCCCGATGCCGCTGCCCGGCATAAGGCTCCAGCAGCTCCAACATCACCGCGTCATCCGCGTCCCGGTCCCCGGCCAACGCCCACCCCACGATCCCCGGCAGATGCAGATCCCCCACCGTCACCGCGTCCGCCGCCCCATGACTGCGCTGCACAACCTCCGCCGACGTCCACGGCCCCACCCCCGGCACAACCTCCAGCCGAGCCTGCGCGGCCTCCGGCTCCATCCGCACGGCCTCCTCCATCCGCGCGGCGACCCGAACCGCCCGCAGGATCGTCGAGGCCCGCTTGTTGTCCACCCCGGCCCGATGCCACTCCCACGACGGAATCAGCGCCCATGTCCGTGGCGCCGGCATCACCCAGAGCCGCCCACCCGCAGCCGACCCCGCCCCCGCAGGCCCCGGCGCCGGCTCCCCGAACTTCCGCACCAGCAACCGCCACGCCCGATACGCCTCGTCGGCCGTGACCTTCTGCTCCAGAATCGACGGAATCAACGACTCCAGCACCAGCCCGGTCCGCGTCAACCGCAACCCCGGCCGCCGATGCCACGCCCCTGCCACCACCCGGTGCCGAGGCGTGAACGCGGCCGGATCGTCCTCGGCCCCCAACATCCCCGGCAACCGCTCCAGCAGCCACTCGGCCCCCGGCCCCCACGCCTCCCCGCGCACCGCCCCACCGGCCATGGCGACCCGCAGCGTTCCGGGCCCGCCGGGCGTGAGACTGGCCCGCCACACGGACCCGTCCGGCATCGCCCGGAACGTCGGATCCCCCGGCCCCCGCCGGAGCGGCCCGAGCACCAGCCCGAGGTCGAGCGGCCCGTCCGGCACATACCTCCGCACGAGCCCCGCTGCCGAAGCAGGCCGCGCGGCCCCGCGCGCGGCAGGCACACCGACCTCCCCACCGCGCACAGTCGTACGCGTGGGCCGGGGAGCGAATCGTCCTGCCACGAGTGAAGTCCCGGAGAAGTCGAAGTACCAGTCGGTCGTACGGCACCGGCGGCGGCCGTAGGAGCCAGGCGGCGCCCGTACGAGCAGAGCCGCCCTATGAGACTAGGCGCCCGTACGACGCGACAGCGGCGGTATGACCAGGCTCACCGCACCTCGATGAAGGCCCCCGCCTCCCGCTCGGCCCGAGCCGGGGGCTCCTGTGCCGCATGCCCGACCGCCACGGCCCCCATCGGATCCCACCCCTCCGGCAGCCCCAGTACCTCCCGCACGACCTCCCGGCAGAACATGGTGGACGACACCCACGCCGACCCCAGCCGCTCCCCGGCCAGCGCGACCAGGAAGTTCTGCACACCGGCCCCCGCGGCGACCACGAACATCTCCCGCTCGGCAGCGTCCCGCCGCGCGTCCCCGTACGTGTGCGAGCCGTCCATCACCAGACACGGCACCACCAGGTACGGCGCCTTCCGCAGCACATCCCCCCGGCGCACCCGCTTCGCGATCGACTCCTCGCTCTTCCCGTCCCGCCGCAGATCCGCGACCCATGCATCACGCATGGCGTCCAGCAGCCCGGTCCGCGCGGCCTGCGACTCCAGCAGCACGAACCGCCACGGCGTCGTGTGGTGCGGCGCCGGCGCCGTGACCGCCGCGGCCACCGCACGCCGTACGGCCCCGGGGTCGACGGGCTCTTCGGTGAAGGCCCGAACGGTACGGCGCTGCGTGACCGCCTCCCGTACCGCCTCCGAGGTCCCCAGCCGGAACATGTCGTCGTGCGCGCCGCGCACCATGGCCCGCGCTCCCTCGCCGTGGTCCTCGGTCAGCACGTGCGACAGCCCGCGCACCACGGCGACGGGCAGCCCGGCGGCCTTGCCCTTGACCAGGTCACCGGCCGCGGCCAGTTCGTCGGCCGTCGCCACGACCGTCGCGCTGAGCGGATTGCCGTACGCGTCCGTGCCCCCGCGCAGATCGTCCAGCACGTGCACCCCTGCGGCCCCGATCGCGACGTCGGTGAGCCCCGTGCGCCAGGGCCGCCCGAACGTGTCCGTCACGACGACCCCGACGTCGACCCCGAGGGCGTCCCGCAGCCCGTCACGGATCGCCCGCGCGGACGCGTCCGGGTCCTCGGGCAGCAACAGCACGGTCCCCGAAGGCGTGTTGGAGGCATCCACCCCGGCGGCGGCCATCACGAGCCCCTGCCGGTTCTCGACGATCCGCAGCGCACCGCGCCGCGCCACCACGCGCACGGTCTCGGCGTCTATCGCGGCCTCCCGGTCCACCGCCTCGACGATCCGCCCCTCCGCCTTGGACACGATCTTGGAGGTGACGAGCAGCACGTCCCCGTCCACCAGGCCGGGCTCGGCGGCGGCGATCAGCTTGGCGAGATCGTCCCCCTGCTGCACCTCGGGCAGCCCGGGCACGGCCCACACCCGGTAACCGTCGACAGGTACGCCGCTCACAGCGCCCGCACCTCCTCCGCCAGCACCAGCGCCTCACGCGCCATCTGCGCGGACGCGTCCACGTCGGTCATCATCAGCGGCACGGCCCGGCACAGGATCCCGGCGGCCTTCACCCGGTCCACCACACCGGCGTCGACGGTGTCGACCAGCCAGCCGTCCAGCAGGCCCGAGCCGTAGTGCTCGGCGACCGCCGCGGCCGTCGACTCCACGCCCACCGCCGCGAGCACCTTGTCGGCCATCCCGCGCACGGGCGCGTCCCCGACGATGGGGGACAGCCCGATCACCGGCACCCCGGCGTCGGCGATCGCCTCCCGGATGCCGGGCACGGCGAGGATGGTGCCGATGGACACGACCGGGTTGGACGGCGGGAACAGCACGACGTCCGCCTCGGCGATCGCCTCCAGCACGCCCGGCGCCGGCTTCGACTGCTCCGCACCCACCGGCACGATCGCCTCGGCCGGCACGGAGGCCCGCAGCCGCACCCAGTACTCCTGGAAGTGAACGGCCTTGCGCTCCCCGTCGACCTCGACGGCGACATGCGTCTCGACCCGGTCGTCGGTCATGGGGAGCAGCCGTACGCCCGGCTTCCACCGGTCGCACAGTGCCTCGGTCACCGCGCTCAGCGGGTACCCGGCGCCGATCATCTGCGTCCGCACGATGTGGGTGGCGAAGTCCCGGTCGCCGAGCCCGAACCACTCGGGCCCCACGCCGTACGCCGCGAGCTCCTCCTTGACGTGGAAGGTCTCGTCGGCCCGCCCCCAGCCCTGTTCCTCGTTGATGCCGCCGCCGAGCGTGTACATCACCGTGTCGAGGTCCGGGCAGACCTTCAGCCCGAAGAGGTGGATGTCGTCCCCGGTGTTGCCGATGACCGTGACGTCCGCGTCCGGCGCGGCCTGCTTCAGACCGCGCAGGAACCGGGCACCACCGATGCCGCCTGCCAGAACCACAATGCGCATGGGAGCAAGTCTTGCAGGCGGGTACGACAACGCGTCAGGCGGTTACGACGACCCACGCCGTCGTCCATGCGTCAGGCGGTGACGACGTCCGCCTCGTCGTACGCGGCCGGGGCCGAGCACTGGGGCGCGTGCATCTGCATCTCGGTCAGGCCCGGGTAGTAGACGTGCAGGCTTACGGCCGGCTCCAGCGTGTCGTTGACCACCTCGTGCACGTACCCCGGCGCGAACACCCGCTGAGCGCCCGCCTCCAACGCGCGCGTGCCCCGCCCGGTCCGCTCGGTCAGCTTTCCGTCCAGCACGGTCAGGACACCGGAGGACCGGCCGTGGTCGTGCAGTCCGCTGCCCTGTCCGGGCACCCAGGACAGCAGCCACACCTCGTAACCGGGGCCGGTGCGCAGCCGGTGGTACCAGCGGGTGGTCGCGTCGTACTGGACGAGGTGCTCCCACTGGGCGCGGTCGGCGGCGATGGAGCGGGACAGCCCGGCGAACTCGGCGACGGTGGCCGGGTGCTCGCGTGCGGGCTGGAGCAGGTGCGGGACTTCGAGGATGTCGCCGGCGATCTGGAGGTCGCTGTCGCTGTTCATGGAGTGCGGTGGTCCTCGGCGGAGAGTGTGGGGGATGGCTGGGTGTCACGTACCGTCCGCCCGGGTCACGGGAGGACAGAGGAGCCCTGGTCCGGGCGTGGAGAACAGGCAGCCGAGTCTCGGTGGACTCAGAGGCAGCCGGAGCGCGCTTGGCTCAACAGCTGGGACAGCAACAACAGCTACAGCGAGCGTGGGCAGCACCGGGGGACCCGGCGGAGCGGGTCGAGGTGAGTGCCAAGTTCGCGAGCATGCCCACAAGGACAGCGGTTCACACGTTGACTGTCAACTCGACGCCCGGTATGTGGGACATGTTTCACCTCATCCGGTTCATCTCCCAGGTGAAAGGTTTGTTCACGCGGACTCGGGACACATGGCGCACAACCAGGCGCGCGAGCCTCGGAACGAGATCGAACTCGTGGGCGTCCTTCTCCGTACAGGCCCCCCAGGAGCGGTGCGGGAACGAAGCCCCTCAAGGGTCTCCTCTGCTTGTCAAGGTTTATGCCGATTTGAACACTTTCCGCTAGGCCTTGGTTCCGCAGAGTGAATAAGGGGCCCAATAGCAGATCTCGGCTTGACTCGCCCGGAGCAGCACACTTGTAATTTCACTCGTGTCGTTCAGCCGATATCGGTACGGCTACATCACGGGGACGCGAAAGACAGACGAGGGGCGCACATGACCGAGACGGTGCAGCAACTGCTGGTCGACGACGCGGACGAGGAACTCGGCTGGCAGGAGCGCGCGCTGTGCGCCCAGACCGACCCCGAGTCCTTCTTCCCCGAGAAGGGCGGCTCCACCCGCGAGGCCAAGAAGGTCTGCCTCGCCTGCGAGGTGCGCTCCGAGTGCCTCGAGTACGCCCTCGCCAACGACGAACGCTTCGGCATCTGGGGCGGCCTGTCCGAGCGCGAGCGCCGCAGACTGAAGAAGGCCGCGGTCTGACCCGCGGGGCATGTCCCGGGTCCGCCCACGCATCCGTCACGAACGGCCCGTCGCAGGTGGGTTATCCACAGGCGGCGGGCCGCCGTCATGCCCAGCCGCTAGTGTGGGCGCTCGTCCGAGACGCCCCGCTGCCCCCTGGGGGCACAGGCGTCCACCACAGTCCACCGAACCGGGGCCCGTACCTCGATGTCCGTGCACAGCCACACGGCAGCCCAGCAAGACACCGCTGCCACCCCTGAGTTTCCGCGTCACGTGGTGACGGCGGTCCTCGTCTCCCACGACGGCGCCCGCTGGCTGCCCGACGCGCTCGCCGGGCTGCTCGGCCAGGAGCGCCCCGTGCAGTTCGCCATGGGCGCCGACACCGGCAGCGCGGACGACTCCGCCCAGCTGGTCACCGACGTCCTCGGCGCCGACCGCGTGCTGCACCTCGCCCGGCGTACCGGCTTCGGCCAGGCCGTCGAGGAGGCGGGCCGCACCGCCCCCGTCCTCACCCCGGACGAGCTGCCGTACCTGAAGCGGCCCAGCGGCTGGGACCCCGTCACGCGCACGTGGCGCGACGACGCGTACGACATGCCGGAGCTCCCGCACGGAGAGCCGGTGCAGTGGCTGTGGCTGCTGCACGACGACTGCGCCCCCGAACCCGACGCCCTGGCCCAGCTGCTGCGCGTCGTGGAAACCGAGTACGACCTGGGCCGGGACGACGTGGCCGTCGTCGGCCCCAAGCTCCGCGGCTGGTACGACCGGCGGCAGCTGCTGGAGGTCGGCGTCAGCATCGCCCACTCCGGCCGCCGCTGGACCGGCCTGGACCGCCGTGAACAGGACCAGGGCCAGCACGACCACGTCCGGACGGTGCTGTCCGTCTCCACCGCGGGCATGCTGATCCGCCGTGACGTCTTCGAGCAGCTCGGCGGCTTCGACCGCCGGCTGCCCCTGATGCGCGACGACGTCGACCTGTGCTGGCGGGCGCACGCGGCCGGCTACCGCGTCCTCATCGCCCCGGAAGCCGTCGTACGACACGCCGAGGCCGCCTCGCGCGAGCGCCGCGCCGTCGACTGCGCGGGCCGCACCACCGCCTCCCCGCACAAGGTCGACAAGGCCGGCGCCGCCTACACCCTGCTCGTCAACACGCGTACGGCCCTGCTGCCCTGGGTGCTGGTGCGGCTGGTCCTGGGCACCCTGCTGCGGACCGTCGCCTACCTCGTCGGCAAGGTCCCCGGACAGGCCGTCGACGAGATCCGCGGTCTGGTGGGCACCCTGCTGCGGCCCGAGCGCATCCTCGCCGGGCGCCGCAGGCGCGGCCGAGCGGCCGTCGACAAGGACGAGATGCGGCCGCTGTTCCCGCCACCGGGTGCGACCGTCCGCGCCACGGTCGAGCAGGCCGCGACCAGCATCTTCGGCAGTTCCGACCCCGAGGTGACCTCCGGGGCGGGCCGGCACGGCGGAGCGGTCGAGTCCGGGCCCGGCGGCGACGACGCCGACTTCCTGGAGGTCGAGCAGTTCGTCCGCATCAAACGCATCGCCCGCAAGCCCGGCCCGGTGCTCTTCCTGGTGCTGCTGCTGGTCTCCCTGGTCGCCTGCCGGGCCCTCCTCGGCGGCGGCGCGCTGGCGGGCGGCGCCCTGCTGCCCGCACCGGCCGACTCCGGCGAACTGTGGTCGCGCTACCTGGACGCCTGGCACGCGGTGGGCACCGGGGGCACCCCGGCCGCACCGCCGTACCTCGCGCTCGTCGCGATGTTCGCCTCCGTGCTGTTCGGCTCGACCGGCCTCGCGGTCACCGTCCTGATGGTCTGCTCGGTGCCGCTGGCCGGGTTCGCCGCCTACTTCGCCTCCCGCCCGCTCGTCGAGTCACGCCTCCTGCGCGCGTGGGCGGCCGTCGTCTACGCCTTCCTGCCCGCCGCCACCGGTGCCCTCGCCGGCGGCCGCATCGGCACCGCCGTCCTGGCCATCCTGCTGCCGCTCATGGCGCGCGCGGGCATCGCGGCCAGCGGCCTGGCGCACGGCTCGGGCGCGCGGGGCAGCTGGCGCGCCACCTGGGCGTACGCCCTGCTGCTGACCATCACCACGGCGTTCACGCCGATCGTGTGGCCCATCGCGCTGATCCTGGGCATCGGCCTGCTGGCCGTGCGCCGCACCGAGATCACCGCCTACGGCCTCCGCTTCGTGGCCCAGCTCGGCACGCCCCTGCTGATCCTCGCCCCGTGGTCGCTGTCCCTCCTCCCGTTCGGCTTCTTCCAGGAAGCCGGGATGGAGTACGGCGCCTCGACCGCCTCCGCCCTCGACCTGCTCGGCATCAGCCCCGGCGGCCCGGGCACGGTCAGCGGTCTGATGCTCATCGGCGTCGTCCTGGCCGCACTCGCCGCCCTGCTGCGCTCCGAGCGGCAGTCCGGCATCCGGACCGCCTGGGCCGCCGCCCTGGTGGGCCTCGTCTTTTCCGTCCTGTCCAACGCCTCCACCTGGGCCGGCCCCGCGACCCTCGTCTACGGCCTCGCCCTCCTCGTCGCCGCCGCGCTCGGCGCCGACGGGGCACGCGCGCGCGTGGCCGAGCAGAGCTTCGGCTGGCGTCAGCCGGTCGCCGCCCTGATCGCCTTCGCCTCGGCCGCGGGCCCGCTGCTCGTCGCCGCCGGCTGGATGCTCGGCGGCGCCGACGGACCGCTGGAGCGCCGCGACCCGGTGCAGGTGCCCGCGTTCGTCGCCGAGGAGAGCGGCACCCGCGACCAGGCCCGCACCCTCGTCCTCGACAGCGACTCCGCCGCCCACGTCGGCTACATGCTGGTGCGCGGCTCCGGCGCCCGCCTCGGTGACGCCGAACTGGCCGCGGCCGACGGCGAGAACAGCGACCTCGACAAGACCGTCGCCAACCTCGTGGCCGGCTCCGGCGCCGACCAGGCCGACCAGCTCGGCAAGTTCGCCGTGCGGTACGTCCTGGTCCACAAGGGCGCGCCCCGCGAGGTCACCCGCATCCTGGACGCCACACCCGGCCTGTCCCGGCTCAGCCAGCAGGACGGCAGCGGCCTGTGGCGGGTCGACCAGGAGGTCGCGCGCGCCACGGTCGTCCCCCAGTCGGGTGCTCCGCAGCCCGTCGCCGCCGGCCCCGTCGAGATCCACACCACGATCCCGCCCGGCGCCGACGGCCGTGTCCTGCGCCTCGCCGACACCGCCGCCGAGGGCTGGACGGCCACCCTGGACGGCAGGCCGCTCACCCGCACCACGGTCGACGGCTGGGCCCAGGGCTTCGAACTCCCCGCCTCCGGCGGCAAGCTGGACGTCACCTTCGACGCCCCGATCACCCACACCGCCTGGCTGTGGGCCCAGGGCGCCCTGGCCGTCGTCCTCGTCGTCCTGGCCCTGCCGGGCCGCCGCCGCGACGTCGACGACGACCTCCCCGAGGAGCCGGACGTTCCCGCCCAGGCCGTCGCCGGCGAGGGCCGCCGCGCCCGCCGCCTGCGCGCCCAGGCCGAGGCCGAGGGCGAAGAGGGCGGCCGGCCCGAGGAGTTCCCGCCTCCCCCTCCGGAGGCGGCCCCCGCCGTCCCGCAGCAGCAGTCCTACGGCGAGACCCCGAGCTACGCGGGCACGGAGTACGCCGGCGGCTACGGCGAGCAGCAGTACCAGGGAGCCCAGCAGCAGTACCCGGCGGGCGGCTACGACCAGCAGCCGTACCAGGCGGACCCGTACCAGGGCGGCCAGTACGACCCGTACGCGTACGGCGGCCAATCCCAGCAGGCGCCGTACGAGCAGGGCTACGGCCCGCAGTACGACCAGCAGGGCTACGACCCGGCGTACGACCCGACGCAGCCGCCCCCGCACGGCAACGGCAGTGAGCGCCCCGACGGGAGTCAGCAGTGAACCGCACCACCCTGTCCCTGATCGCCGGCACCGCCGCGCTCGCCGCCGTCACCGGATTCGCCGTGCTCACCACGCCGGACGCCGCCGGCACGGACACCGCCGAGGCGGCCGCCGTACTCCCCGTGGAGCGCACCAGTCTGCTGTGCCCGGCGCCCAGCCTCTCCGACCTCGCGGACACCTCGTACACGTCCTTCACGCCTGTCACGAAGGGCACGGAGAGCGACGGCAAGGCCGAACTCGAGTCGGCCGCGGAGCAGTCGGCGGACGACAGGAGCGAAGGCAAGAAGAAGGCCGACAAGCCGGTCCTGACACCGAAGGAGCCCGGCACCCCGGTCACCGGGGACACCTCCGGGGGCGACGCGCCCGCGCTCGTCGGTACCGCCGAGGGGAGGTTCGCGCCCGGCTGGACCGTCCAGGAGACCACCGAGGTAGCCGCGGGCAGCGGCCGCGGTCTCCAGGGCGTCAACTGCACCGCGCCCGACACGGAGTTCTGGTTCCCGGGAGCCAGCACGGCCGCCGACCGCACCGACTACGTACACCTGACCAATCCCGACGACTCCGCCGCCGTCGTCGACATCGAGCTCTACGGCAGGGACGGCGCCCTGGAGTCCACGGTGGGGGAGGGCATCACGGTCCAGCCGCACTCCAGCGAGCCGGTCCTGCTGTCCACCCTCACGGACGAGAAGCAGGAGAACCTCACCGTCCATGTGAACGTCCGCAGCGGGCGGGTGGGCGCCGCCGTACAGGCCCTGGACGACAAGCTCGGCGGCGACTGGCTGGCCGCGTCCACCGACCCGACGGGCAGCCTGGTCCTGCCCGGCATCCCCAAGGACGCCACCGCCGTGCGCCTGGTCGCCTTCACCCCCGGCGACTCCGACGCCGACCTGAAGGTGCGGCTCTCCTCGCCGTCCGGACAGATCACCCCGGCCGGCAACGAGACACTGCACGTCAAGGCGGGCATGACCAGCGCGGTCGACCTCGGCGACCTCACCCGCGGCGAGGCCGGCTCCCTGATCCTGACCCCCACCGACCGGTCCGTGCCGGTGGTCGCCGCGCTGCGGGTCGTCCGCGGCAAGGGAGAGAAGCAGGAGACGGCGTTCATTCCCGCCACCCGCCCGGTCGGCACGCGCGCGACGGCGGCCGACAACAGCGCCAAGGGCACCACGCTCGCCGTGGTCGCACCGGACCGGACGGCGCAGATCAAGGTCACCGCGTCGGCGGGCAGTGACGGCGGTACGGCCGTCTCGAAGACGTACACGATCAAGGCGGGCACGACCCAGAACATCGAGGCCCCGGCCCCGAGCGGCGGAAAGGGCACGTACGCCCTGACGATCGAGCCGGTCTCCGGCGGCCCGGTCTACGCCTCCCGGACCCTGACGGCCACGGAGGACGGCGTCCCGGGCTTCACGATCCAGACCCTCCCGGACGACCGGGGAACGGTGGCGGTCCCGGAGGCGGACCAGGACCTGTCGGTGCTGCAGAAGTAGGCCGGCGCGCGATCCGCGGGCGGTCAGTCCTCGCCGTACCGCGGATCCACGGTCTCCGGAGTCAGCCCCAGCAACTCGGCGACCTGCTCGACCACGATCTCGTGCACCAGGGCTGCGCGCTCGTCCCGCCCTTTCGTGCGGATCTCCACCGGCCGCCGATAGACGATCACCCGAGCGGGCCGTCCCTCCCGGGAGGCGATGGTGCCGCCCAGGGGGACCGTCTCGTCGCTCCAGCCCTCGCCGGGCGAGTTCAGCTGAGGTACCTCGAGCACCAGGAAGTCGATGTCGGCGAGCTGCGGCCACCGCCGCTCCAGACGCTCCACGGAGTCCTGCACCAGATCCGCGAACGCCTCGGCACGGCTTGCCGCCAGCGGCACCTGCGGGGGCGCGATCGGCCCGCGCATGCCCCGGCCGTGTCGATCACGACGGCGGGGCCCGGGGTCGGCGGCACGGGGCGGTACGGGGTTGTCCATCACTGGTGAAGCGTAGTCCCCGCCCGGGCCGCATGCCCCGCCCCACGCGGCATCGTGGGCCCCGGCGTCAGTCCCGCACGGCATGTCGGCAGTTGACCATTCAAGCCAAGGTTGGGCTCGATTCCAGGTCTCTCCGAGACCGTCGCGCGCAAGGCAATTGCCATGGTTTGTGCCAAGTGGTGACCGCTTTCAGGACCGCTCGGTCTCGCGGTCACCTCTGTCCGTGCAGGTCAGGCCGGTGTGCCCGGAGTGAGGTGTGGGGCGTTTCACAACGCGACACGGTGGAGTGACCGGAGGGGGAGTCGTCGCGGCCCGCTCAAGAGTGCGGTACCGTCCAACGTCGTGAGCCCTGTACGTCGCTGTTCGCGCACCGCTTGCGGCCGTCCCGCCGTCGCGACGCTGACGTACGTCTACGCCGACTCGACCGCGGTCCTCGGCCCGCTCGCCACCTACGCCGAACCCCACTGCTACGACCTGTGCGCCGAGCACTCCGAGCGCCTCACCGCCCCGCGTGGCTGGGAGGTCGTCCGCCTCCTCGACGCCTCGGCCCCGGCCCGGCCCAGCGGTGACGACCTGGAAGCGCTTGCCAACGCCGTACGCGAGGCGGCCCGTCCGCAGGAGCGGGCGGCCGGCGGCGGCGGGGGACGCGGGGCCGACCCGATGGAGGTCGCGCGCCGCGGCCATCTCCGGGTGCTGCGTTCTCCTGACAACTGACCTTCTCCGCCCCGTTCTTGTGGACGCGCGTGCCATCGAGTGATGCGCTCCCGCTGAACGGGCGGTTGGCGCTGACGCGACCATTCCGTTGACGCCGACACGAGAAATCGCTTTCCGCATGACGTCCGGGAACCTCACGTGCAGGAACCCCAACCGGTAACCGACTCGCTCGGCTTGTCCCTCCTGATGGCGGCCCTCCCCTCGTGACGACCTCGTCCTGCTCGGCGGCCTCCACGTGAAGGCGCACCTGGCGGGCCTCACGGGCCTCCTGGCAGCCGCGCCGGTCGCCTGGCCTGCCTTGCGGGCACGCCACGGGGTCAGGCCGTCTCCAGGGCCGCCCAGGGCACCGGGCAGTGGGACCTGCGGCCGGCGTCGCGTCGTCCTCGGCCTCTTCCTCATCCTGTGGCTCGTCGTCAACGCCCCCTGGGTGTACGGCTGACGGTCCGCACCCGGCACTTCGACACCCGGCGCCGCTCCTTCGGCGCGAGGACTACGCCGGTCGCGACCCTCGCTCAGGCCACCGAACTGCCCCTGGACACCGTGACGTCCGTAATGGGCCGTCAGACGCCCCTGCCGACCCTGTTGGTGTCGCGGGTGCCGGTCTGGCTGGTGGACGGGCGGCGCGGGCTGCGCGAGACGTGGGTGTCTGCTGTGCGCAAGGAACTGCACTGACCGCCCCGTTCCGCTTCTGACCTGAGGTTACGGCTCGGAGTCCACTCGGCTACCGCACGGCCCCCTGTCCGTGGGTGCGAGTAGTTTGTGGTGACCAGAGGACTTTCAGAAGGGGTGGCCGTGGCCGCTGATCTCTCCCAGCTCGTGAAGGCGTACGACGTGCGGGGGGTCGTTCCGGACCAGTGGGACGAGCCCCTCGCCGAACTCTTCGGGGCCGCGTTCGTCCAGGTGACCGGCGCGAGCGCGATCGTGACAGGGCACGACATGCGGCCCTCGTCGCCCGGGCTGTCGGCCGCCTTCGCGCGCGGGGCAGCGGCCCGCGGTGTGCACGTCACCGAGATCGGCCTGTGCTCGACCGACCAGCTGTACTACGCCTCCGGCGCGCTGAACCTGCCGGGCGCCATGTTCACGGCCTCGCACAACCCGGCGCAGTACAACGGCATCAAGATGTGCCGCGCGGGCGCCGCCCCGGTCGGCCAGGACACGGGCCTCACCGAGATCCGCGAACTCGTCGAGCGGTGGAGTGAGTCGGAGGCCCCGGCCCCCGCGGCCACGACCGGGACGATCACCCGGCAGGACACACTGACGGACTACGCGGCCCACCTCCGCTCCCTCGTCGACCTGACCTCCATCCGCCCCCTGAAGGTCGTCGTCGACGCGGGCAACGGCATGGGCGGCCACACCGTCCCGACGGTCTTCGAGGGCCTGCCCCTGGACCTCGTGCCGATGTACTTCGAGCTGGACGGCACCTTCCCCAACCACGAGGCCAACCCCCTCGACCCGGCCAACCTCGTGGACCTGCAACAGCGCGTCCGCGAGGAGGGCGCCGACCTCGGCATCGCCTTCGACGGCGACGCCGACCGCTGCTTCGTCGTCGACGAGCAGGGCGACCCCGTCTCCCCGTCCGCGATCACGGCCCTGGTGGCCTCCCGTGAACTCGCCCGGCACGGCGGCAAGGGCGTCGTCATCCACAACCTGATCACGTCCTGGTCGGTGCCGGAGGTCGTCAGGGAGAACGGCGGCACGCCGGTACGCACGCGCGTGGGCCACTCCTTCATCAAGGCCGAGATGGCCAGGACCGGCGCGATCTTCGGCGGCGAACACTCCGCGCACTACTACTTCGCCGACTTCTGGAACGCCGACACGGGCATGCTCGCCGCCCTGCACGTCCTCGCCGCCCTCGGCGGCCAGGACGGCACCCTTTCCGCCCTCGTCGCCCAGTACGACCGCTACACCGGCTCCGGCGAGATCAACTCCACGGTCGACGACCAGACCGGCCGCCTGACCGCCGTCAAGGCCGCGTACGAGAGCCAGGAGGACGTCACCCTGGACGAACTCGACGGCCTCACCGTCACCGCCGCCGACTGGTGGTTCAACGTCCGCGCCTCCAACACGGAGCCCCTGCTGCGCCTGAACGCGGAGGCGAGGGACGAGGCGACGATGGCGAAGGTACGGGACGAGGTGCTGGGCATCATCCGGGGCTGACCGTCGGCCGGGGTGCCCCCGTGACGTGCACGGCGGCACCCCGCCCGGCCGAACCCCACCGCCCCACCCCCACCGGCGGTACGCTGACCAGGCACATCCGCACAAGCAAGCGCACGCGACCTCGCCCCCGAAGGGAACACCCCATGCCGCTCGAAGCCGGCCTCCTGGAGATCCTCGCCTGCCCGGCCTGTCACGCCCCCCTCAAGGAGCAGGACGCCGAGCTGATCTGCACCGGCCAGGACTGCGGCCTGGCGTACCCCGTCCGCGACGGCATCCCCGTCCTCCTCGTCGACGAGGCCCGCCGCCCCGCGTAAGCGACGACCTGGCGACCCGGAGACCCGCGAAACCGACGACCCGGCGACCGGAGGCTGCCCGCCCATGCTCGACGAATCGCTGCTCGACAACCCCGAGGCACTCTCGGAGGCCGACCACCGCGGCCTGCTCCGCGGCGCCGCCGAAGCCGGCGCCCGCGTCCGCACCGCCGCCCGCCACGCCGCCGAGGCCGGCGTGGGCGACCTCAAACCCGACGGCCGCCCCCGCGCAGTCCTCATCGCGGGCCCCGGTGCCGCCGCCACCCACGCCGCCGACCTCCTCGGCACCCTCGCCGGCGCCGGCAGCCCCGTCACCCGCCTGGCCCCCACCGGCGTCGCCCCCGCGGCGGGCGCCATGCGCTGGGAGCTGCCCGGCTGGGCCGGCTCCGTGGACCTGCTGCTGATCGCGACCCCCGACGGCAGCGAGCCGGGCCTGTCCCTGCTCGCCGAACAGGCCTACCGCCGAGGCTGCAGCGTCGTCGCCGTGGCCCCGTCCCACTCGCCGCTCGCCGAGGCGATCGACGGCGCCCACGGCCTCTTCGTACCGATGGCGACCGCCCCGTACGACCAGGACGAACCCCTCGCCGCGTCTGCCCCCGGCGTGCTGTGGGCGCTGCTCACCCCGCTGCTCGCGCTCCTGGACCGCACCGGTCTGCTGACCGCCCCGCCCGACGCCCTGGGGAAGGTCGCCGACCGCCTCGACCAGATCGCCGAGCGCTGCGGGCCAGCCATCGTCACCTACAGCAACCCGGCCAAGACCCTGGCCGCCGAACTGGCCGACGCCCTCCCGGTCATCTGGACCGAGGGCACCTCCGCGGGCCCCGCCGGCCGCCGCTTCGCCGCGGCCCTCGCCGAACTCTCCGGCGCCCCGGCCGTCGTCGCCGAACTGCCCGAGGCACTCGCCGCGCACAGCGCCCTGCTCGCGGGCCGGCTCGCCGCGAGCGCCGACCCCAACGACTTCTTCCGCGACCGCGTCGAGGAGTCGCCCGCCCTGCACGCGCGCGTGGTGCTGCTCCGCGACCGCCCGATCGGCGGCCTCACCGCCGCCCCCGCCGCCCGCGACCTGGCCCTCGGTCACGACACGCCGATCAGCGAACTGGAGCCGGAGACCGGTGGCGAACTGGAGACCCTCGCGGAACTGATCGCCGTCACGGATTTCGCCGCCGTTTACCTGGCGCTCGCCTCAAGGGCCTGATCTGGTCCCGCGCCTTGTGACCAGAGCCCGCCGAGCAGCGTACGTACGGAGACAGAGACACAGCATGGACCGCCTCGACAACACCGTCCGCCCCTACGCCTGGGGTTCCACCACAGCGATCCCGAAGCTGCTCGGCACCGAGCCGACCGGCGAACCGCAGGCGGAGATGTGGATGGGCGCCCACCCGGGAGCCCCCTCGCGCACCGCCCGCGGCACGCTCGTCGACATCATCGAGGCGGCCCCGGAACGGGAACTGGGCGAGAAGGCCGTAGCCAAGTTCGGCCCCCGCCTGCCCTTCCTCCTCAAAATCCTCGCCGCCGGCGCCCCGCTCTCCCTTCAGGTGCACCCCAACCTCGCCCAGGCGAAGGAGGGTTACGAGGACGAGGAGCGCCGCAACATCCCCGTGGACGCCGGGCACCGCAACTACAAGGACGCCAACCACAAGCCCGAACTCATCTGCGCGCTCACCGAGTTCGACGGCCTGTGCGGCTTCCTCGACCCGGCGCAGGCCGCCGACCTCCTCGACCAGCTCGGCGTCGACTCCCTCAAGCCGTACGTCGACCTGCTGCACGCCCACCCGGAGGAAGCCGCCCTGCGCGAGGTCCTCACCGCGATCCTGACCGCCGACCCCGAGGAGATGGCCCGCACGGTCGCCGAGGCCGCGACCGCCTGCACCCGACTCGGCGGCGACCACGCGCCCTACGCGGACATCGCCCACCACTACCCGGGCGACCCCGGCGTCATCGCCGCGATGCTCCTCAACCATGTCCGACTCCAGCCGGGCGAGGCCCTGTTCCTCGGCGCAGGCATCCCGCACGCCTACCTGAGCGGCCTCGGCGTCGAGATCATGGCCAACTCCGACAACGTCCTGCGCTGCGGCCTGACTCCCAAGCACGTCGACGTCCCCGAACTCCTGCGCGTCGTCCGCTTCGAGGCCGGTGACCCGGGCGTGCTGCGCCCGGAGGCGTCCCCCGACGGCGAGGAGGTCTACGCGACCCCGATCGACGAGTTCCGGCTCTCCAGGTACGTCCTCCCTGAGGGCGCCACCGGCCACGACCTCACCCGCGCGACCCCGCAGATCCTGCTGTGCACGGCGGGCACGGTCCGCGCCGGCGACACGGAACTCGCCCCGGGCCAGTCCGTGTTCGTACCGGCGGGAGAACACACAGAGCTGTCCGGGACCGGCACGATCTTCCGGGCGACCGTCATCGTCTGAGCGACCACTTGGCGCCCTGGCGCGCCACCGTCCTGCCGGGCTGCAACAATGGCCCACCGCAAAGGACGGGCAAAGCCCGGGACGGCGTACGAAGGGACAACGCGAACACATGAGCGCGTCAGGCGGCACCAAGGCGATCGTGGCGGCACTCGCCGCCAACCTCGCGATCGCGGTAGCGAAGTTCGTGGCGTTCCTCTTCAGCGGATCGTCATCGATGCTCGCCGAGTCCGTGCACTCACTCGCGGACTCGGGCAACCAGGCCCTGCTGCTCGTCGGCGGCAAGAAGGCCCAGCGCGAGGCCACCCCGCAACACCCCTTCGGCTACGGCCGCGAGCGGTACATCTACGCCTTCCTCGTCTCGATCGTGCTCTTCTCGGTCGGTGGCATGTTCGCGATCTACGAGGGCTACGAGAAGATCAAGCACCCCCACGAGATCGAGCACTGGTACTGGCCGGTGGGCGTCCTCGTGTTCGCGATCATCGCGGAGACGTTCTCCTTCCGGACGGCCATCAAGGAGTCCAACCCGCTGCGGGCCGGGAGGTCGTGGAAGGACTTCGTCCGCCACGCCAAGGCTCCTGAACTGCCCGTGGTCCTCCTCGAGGACCTGGGCGCCCTCGTCGGCCTGATCCTGGCCCTCGTCGGCGTGAGCCTGGCCCTGGCGACCGGCGACGGCGTCTGGGACGGCATCGGCACCCTGTGCATCGGTGTCCTCCTGATCCTGATCGCGCTGATCCTGGCCGCAGAGACCAAGTCCCTGCTGCTCGGTGAGTCCGCGGGCATCGAGGACGTCCACAAGATCGAGGCCGCCATCGTCGACGGCGACACCGTCACGGGCATCATCCACATGCGCACCCTCCACCTCGGCCCCGAGGAACTGCTGGTCGCCGCCAAGATCGCCGTACAGCACGACGACACGGCCACCGAGGTCGCCGCCGCCATCAACGCCGCCGAGTCCCGCATCCGCGCGGCCGTCCCGATCGCCCGCGTCATCTACCTCGAACCGGACATCTACAGCGAGACCGAGGCCGCCAAGGGCGCCGACCGCAAGGCCGCCCCAGGCGGCCCGACGCCGCACGACGCCGGCCACTGATTCCGAGCGTCTTTCCCGTACGGACATCCCGTACGGCGGTCTCGTCCGTAGCGGGGTCCACCGAGTCGCTCGGTGGACCCCGCCGCGCGTCTACCGGATCTCGCCGAGCACGCCGAGAACGGCAGCCTCATCCGCGGCCGCCGTCAGCCGCTCGCGGAACCCGGCGTCCATCAACCTCCGCGACAGCAGCGCCAGAATCCGCAGATGCTCGTCACCCGCGGCCGCCTCCGGCACGGCGATCATGAAGACCAGCTTCGCCTTCGTCCCGTCCAGGGAACCCCACTCGACCCCCTCGACGGACCGCGCGAACCCGACCACGGGCGCGGTCACCGCGTCCGTCTTGGCATGCGGAATCGCGATCTCCTCGCCCAGCCCGGTCGTGCCCTGCTCCTCGCGCCGCAACGCCGTCCGCACCAGCTCGTCCCCGTCAGCCACCTTGCCGCTCCGCGCGAGCAGCCCTGCCATCTCCCGGATGGCGGCCTCCTTGTCACGCGCGTCGAGCGAGACCTTCACGGTCCGCCCGGTGAGGTAGCCGGAGAGGACCGGGCCGCCGCCGTCGGGGTGGTCGTCGGCTGCGGGCGGCGCGGCCCCTGCTTCCCCCGCGGTCCCCGCTGCCTCCCCGGCGGACGCGCTCACGCCAGTGCCAGCCGTCCCGGTCATGGCCTGCTGCGACACGGCGGGACCAACGCCCGCCCCGACCAGCGCGGGCTCGGCCCCCGGCGCACTCTTGCCGGCGACCGCCGCACCGCGCCGCTTCCGCTCGCTGATGTCGACCAGTGTGACCGTCGTCAGCGCGGTGACCACCGTGCCGATCACCACAGCCACGAAGAACATCGGCACGCCGCTCACCGCGCCCAGCACCGCGACGATCGGTCCGCCGTGCGGCACCGCGTCCTCCACACCGGCGACCCCGGCGACCGCACCGGCCACCGCGCCGCCCAGCATGTTGGCCGGGATGACCTGTGCGGGCCGCGCCGCCGCGAACGGGATCGCACCCTCGGAGATGCCGAAGCACCCCATGAACAGCGAGGCCAGGCCGGTCTCGCGCTCCTGCTCGGTGTACAGCCGCTTCCGTATCAGCGTGGCCAGGCCCTGGCCCAGCGGCATGACCGGGATCGCTGCCGCGCACATGCCCATGACCGTCTGGTTGCCGGTCGCGATGAGCCCGGCGCCGAAGAGGAACGCCGTCTTGTTGACCGGTCCGCCCATGTCGAAGGCGATCATGAGGCCGAGAATCGCGCCCAGCAGGATCGCACTCGTGCCCGTCATCCCGCTGAGCCAGTCGGTCAGGTGCTCGAACACCCACGAGATCGGCTTCCCGATCACGTAGACGAAGAACAGCCCGAGCGTCGTGGTCGCCACGATCGGGATCACGATGATCGGCATGATCGGCTGCACGAACTTCGGGACCTTGACCTTTTTGATCCACAGCACCAGATACCCGGCGAGGAACCCGGTCACGATCGCCCCGATGAAACCGGCGCCCGCCTTCGAGTCGTACAGCGACCCCGTGTTGGCGATCCAGCCACCGATCATGCCCGGCACGAGCGCGGGCCGGTCCCCGATGGCGTAGGCGATGTATCCGGACAGGATCGGCACCATCAGCGTGAAGCCGATGACGCCGATGTTGTTCACGTCCATCCAGAAGGAGTCCTCCGGGATGACGAGACCCCCGGAGGGGTCGGTGTGCCCGCCGAGCGACAGCGAGACGGCGATCAGCAACCCGCCGACCACCACGAACGGGATCATGTAACTGACCCCGTTCATCAGCGCCTTGTACGCGACACTCCGCTCCTTGCCGCCCTCCCGGGAGGCAGGCCTGACCGGGCCGCCCCCGGTGTGAACCGGCGCCGACCGCACCCGCTCGATCAGCCGCTCGGGGTGGCGAATGCCCTCCGCCACGCCGACGGTGAGGACCCGCTTGCCCACGAAACGGCTCAGGTCCACATCCTTGTCCGCGGCGACGATGACACCGTCCGCATGCTTGACATCGTTGTCATCAAGGACGTTTTCAGCCCCGATGGATCCCTGCGTCTCCACCTTCATGTCGATACCGCGGCTCTCGGCGGCCTGGGCGAGTTTCTCCGCCGCCATGTACGTGTGCGCGATGCCGGTCGGGCACGCGGTCACCGCGAGCAGCTTCAGCCGCCCGCGCTCGCCATCGCCGCTGCCCGTGGGGGGAGGGCCGGCCGAAATGGTCACATCGATCTCCTCACGCCTTTGTCACGCGAAACGCCGTCCCTGACGCCCCGCCGGATCGATCAGAGGTTCCGATCTCCTGGCATCCTGCAACACCCGCACCCAGGCTCAAAGGCGCGAGAGCACCCCTTGTCCTGGTCCGCTCCCTCCTGTCCTCCCGTTCGTGAGTGTCCTGTTACCGCCCTCCCGGCAGCCCACCACCGACGCCTGAGCCGGTCGGTGATCGGCGCAATGTGTCCGGAGGCGGACTGGGGACGGCCGGGCCCACCGTGTAGCTTGGGTGGGAGCCAGACGTCGCTGCTGATGGCGGTCGGGCGGTCCCACCGCGGACCGGCCGAGGGAGAGAGGGCCTCCGACGGACTGCGCTGCGCGCACGCGGGCATGCTGTGTCCTCCTTCGGGGCACCCCTGTGTCCGCCGCCGCGCAGGCCAGCCGTACCCACCTCGCCCCAATCCCGAGGAGCAGCTCGAATGACGACTGTCGAAAACCGACAGGACTTCAAGGTCGCCGACCTCTCCCTGGCCGAGTTCGGCCGCAAGGAGATCACCCTCGCCGAGCACGAGATGCCCGGCCTGATGTCGATCCGCAAGGAGTACGCGGAGGCGCAGCCCCTGGCCGGCGCCCGTGTCACCGGCTCCCTGCACATGACCGTCCAGACCGCGGTACTCATCGAGACCCTCACCGCCCTGGGCGCCGAGGTCCGATGGGCCTCCTGCAACATCTTCTCCACCCAGGACCACGCGGCCGCCGCCATCGCCGTCGGCCCGAACGGCACGCCCGACAACCCCCAGGGCATCCCGGTCTTCGCCTGGAAGGGCGAGACCCTGGAGGAGTACTGGTGGTGCACGGAGCAGGCGCTGACCTGGCCGAACACCCCCACCGGCGGCCCGAACATGATCCTGGACGACGGCGGCGACGCCACGATGCTCGTCCACAAGGGCGTCGAGTACGAGAAGGACGGCAAGGTCCCGGACGTCGAGACCGCCGAGTCCGAGGAGCACGGGGTGTTCCTCCAGCTGCTGACCCGCACGGTGGCTGAGAGCCCGCAGAAGTGGACTCAGGTCGCCTCCGAGATCCGCGGCGTGACCGAGGAGACCACGACCGGTGTCCACCGCCTGTACGAGATGCAGCGCGACGGCACCCTCCTGTTCCCGGCGATCAACGTCAACGACGCCGTCACCAAGTCGAAGTTCGACAACAAGTACGGCTGCCGCCACTCCCTGATCGACGGCATCAACCGCGCCACCGACGTCCTCATCGGCGGCAAGACCGCGGTCGTCTTCGGCTACGGCGACGTGGGCAAGGGCTGCGCGGAGTCCCTGCGCGGACAGGGCGCCCGCGTCATCGTCACCGAGATCGACCCGATCTGCGCCCTCCAGGCGGCGATGGACGGCTACCAGGTCACGACCCTCGACGAGGTCGTCGACAAGGCCGACATCTTCATCACCACGACCGGCAACAAGGACATCATCATGGCCTCGGACATGGCCAAGATGAAGCACCAGGCGATCATCGGCAACATCGGCCACTTCGACAACGAGATCGACATGGCCGGCCTCGCCAAGATCCCCGGCATCGTCAAGGACGAGGTCAAGCCGCAGGTTCACACCTGGAAGTTCCCCGACGGCAAGGTGCTCATCGTCCTGTCCGAGGGCCGCCTGCTGAACCTGGGCAACGCCACCGGTCACCCGTCGTTCGTGATGTCCAACTCCTTCGCGGACCAGACCCTGGCCCAGATCGAGCTGTTCACCAAGCCCGACGAGTACCCGACCGGCGTCTACGTGCTGCCCAAGCACCTCGACGAGAAGGTCGCCCGCCTCCACCTGGACGCGCTCGGCGTGAAGCTGACCCAGCTGCGCCCCGAGCAGGCCGCCTACATCGGCGTCGAGGTCGACGGCCCGTTCAAGTCGGACCACTACCGCTACTGAGCCCGTACCTCGGCTCGCGGCGAGCACGTCCGTGCACTGACGCGCTCCCGCAACAGCAGGTCCTCAGAGGCAGGCCCCCGCACCCCCGTGCCGGGGGCCTGCCCCTTTGCCCGCCGAGGCCGGACCATCCCGTCAAGCCCCACGACCAGGACCCCCATGCCCCGCGGCCGCTATTCGCTCCACGATCCGCACGATCACACCCCCCTCGCAGAAGAGCACTTCCACTGCGCACCCGGCCCCTCCGGCTGGCGCTACGTCTCCCAACTCACCACCCCCTCGGGCGACCACAGCGGCTCCGTCGACCTCACCCTCGACGAACTCGGCCGCCCCATCCGCCTGGAACTGCATGCCGCAAGCTGGCAGGTCCGCGGTGCCGCCCTCGACGGCGTCACCTGGGTCCGCACGGACCCCTCCGGAACCCATGCGACGGAAGGCAACGTCGCCGCCCACGCCTTCACCGGAACATCCCCCGCATTCCTCGTCGCCACCACCCGTCTCCTCCGCCTCACCCCCTCCTCCACAGCAACGCGCGTACGCCTCGTCGCCTTCACGGACCCGGTCCTCGCACCGCGCACCGTGGACCAGTCCTGGGCCCTGCTGAAAAGAGAAGCACACGGCACTGACAACGGCCCCTTGACCGTGGAGGAATACCAGGTCACAGCCCTGGACACGGGGGAGCAGCACACCGTTCACATCGCCGGCGACGTGGTGCTCGCGGCACCCGGAATCGAGCTGGAAGACCTCGAGTCCCCGCCGTCGGCATCGGCCTGAGCGAGGACCCTGGGCGCACAGGTCGAGACGGTCGGCTTGCCGAGCGACACGCCACCCTCAACCGCTGCTCTCCACCGTCAGGCGGGCGGCACGAACCCGGTGCCGGGCCGATCGGCAGCCGGCGTCTGCTGTGGCGTCTCCCGAGGCTGGGGCGGCCGAACCGGCACGGGCCCACCGACAACACCGCTGTTCGGGGCCGGAGCCACCGTCTCACCCTCCCCTGCCGGAGCGGACCACGCGCTGTACGGGGTGGGCTGAGCGACGGCCGCCGAGGGCTGCACCGCCGGAGGCCCGTACATACCCGGCCCACCAGCAACGTGCGGCGCACCACCGGCGCCCGGCCCACCCCCACCGTCCGGCGAACCACCCGGATACCCCGCACCAGCCGGCGCCCCGATCATCCCCGCACCAGCGCCGAAGGCGCGGCGAACCTCCCGCGCCTGCCGCTCCTGCACCACCGCCGCCAAAAACGCGGCCGGCGGCACGCCCTGCGGCGCCGGAGCTCCCGTACGAGCTGTGAGATCAGCGGCGAGCCGCTCCGCCATGGCCCAACCGACCTGCGGATCCAACTGCTGCATCCGCGTCAGATACTGGCGGATCGCAAGCCACAAACCATCCGGCACCGCCGACAGGTCAAGCGCCGAGAAACGCCCGGCAAGCCAGGGCGGAGGCGGTGGAACGAAGCCCGTCCGCGCGGCCGGCACCCGTTCCCGTACGACCAGAGTCCCCGCGAACACGTCACCGAGCCGACGCCCTCGAGCCGAGACGAGGGAAGCGATACAGGCGACGACCCCGAACGTCATCAGGATCTCGACCGCACCGATCGCCCCCCGCACCAGCGCATGCCGGAACCGGATCGGCCCACCGTCGTCCCGCACCACCCGCAGCCCGCACGCCAGTTTCCCGAGCGAACGTCCATGGCTGAGCGTCTCGACCGCGATCGGGGCCCCCACCAGCACGAGAAGAAACGCCGCGATCGACAACGCGACCTGCGCCGCTTCGTCCAGGGACGCGGTGGCGGCGACCAGAGCGATGGTCACGACGACATAGGCGGTCACGGCCACGGCCAGATCGATCAGTACGGCCAACCCTCTGCTGGGCAGCTTCGCGGGGCGCAACTCAAGCGCCACCGCCTCGCCCGTCACCAGATCACTCACGTCAGTCCGCCGTCCTTCCCCTGGCCTGCCCCGAGAACCGCCAGTCTGCCAAGCTGAGGGCGCGGCGCACCGCAGTACGACAAGCTGACCCCGCGACGAACCGCCGACGACCAGCCGAGGAGCAGGCAGACCGATGGACCTCGACGTCTTCGTCACCGCCCACCGGGCCGAATGGGACCGCCTCGACGCGCTGCTCCGGCGTCAGCGCCGCCTCACGGGCGCCGAGGCCGACGAACTCGTCGCCCTCTACCAACGCACCGCCACCCACCTGTCCCTGATCCAGTCCAGCGCCCCCGACCCGCAACTGACCGGTCGGCTCAGCCAACTGGTGGCACGCGCGCGTAGCGCCGTCACAGGAACCCGCCGCGCCTCTTGGCGCGACGTCACCCGCTTCCTGACCCACGGTTTCCCGGCCGCGGTCTACAAGTCGCGCCACTGGTGGGTACCCACAGCGCTTCTGTCGACGGCCGTGGCGGCCCTCCTGGGCTGGTGGATCGGCACGCATCCCGAAGTACAGGCCTCGATCGCGGCCCCCACCGAACTGCGCGAGCTCACCCGCCCCGGCGGTCAGTACGAGACGTACTACTCGAGCCACCCCGCAGCCTCCTTCGCAGCTCAGGTCTGGACGAACAACGCCCAGGCCGCAGCCATGTGCCTGGTCCTGGGGGTCTTCCTGGGCCTTCCGGTCCTCTGGATCCTCTTCCAGAACATGCTCAACATCGGCGTCGGGTTCGGCCTGATGTCCTCAGCGGGGCGCCTCGACACCTTCCTCGGCCTCATCCTCCCTCACGGCCTGCTCGAGCTGACCGCCGTCTTCGTCGCGGCCGGCACAGGACTGCGCCTCGGCTGGACGGTGATCGACCCGGGCCCGCGCTCCCGACGCTCGGCTCTGGCCGAGGAGGGTCGAGCCGCCGTGGGCATGGCGATAGGCCTGGCGCTGGTCCTTTTCATCTCCGGCGCCATCGAAGGCTTCGTCACCCCTTCAGGCCTGCCCACCTGGGCCCGCATCGGCATCGGTATCGCCGCTGAACTGGCCTTCCTCGCGTACGTCTATGTCCTGGGCGCCCGAGCGGTCCGCGCCGGAGACACCGGCGACGTCGAGGCAGCCGAGCGCAGCGCCACCGTGCCGACGGCCGCCTGATGTGCGCGCACCTCCGCTGAGCTGCTACTGTCTCCTTCGCCCCGGAAGAGCCGTTGACACGGAGCTGGCGAGGAGGTAGATTCAAACAGTTGTCTGGAGCTCGGTAGCAACCTGGCTCGGCAGCAGTGAGTGTCTGTCTGCTTCTAGAAACTTTGATTTCAAAGAAGCCCCTTCCCGATGAATCGGAAACGACGGCCGGTCAGACCGGCTCAAAACTTCTGATAATGTTGGGACCGCCGGAAAGGGAAACGTGAGAGCGGGAACCTGGAAAGCACCGAGGAAATCGGATCGGAAAAGGGTCTGATAGAGTCGGAAACGCAAGACCGAAGGGAAGCCCGGAGGAAAGCCCGAGAGGGTGAGTACAAAGGAAGCGTCCGTTCCTTGAGAACTCAAC
>NZ_JBVIPA010000029.1:0-130262 GCF_055578365.1 Streptomyces sp. NPDC033131 | reverse complement strand
CACTGCCTCCAGCGCCGCCAGCTGTTCGACGAACACACCGCGTTCCCCACCGAACTCGCTGCCGCCGCTTGACGCGTTGGCATCGTGAGGTGTCTGCTGTCATGCGCCGACTCTCCCGCGATCACCCAATCAGGAACCCTGTTCGAGCAGACCAACTCCGTGATCGATAAGCGGATGGCGTCTGAGAGACATCGACCGCCTTCTGGTTTGCGGAGAGCTGGTGCCAGCGGTCGGCCGGGGTAGACCTGATCCGTCGGCACCCTGGTACTCGGTAACCCGCACGACTCGCGGCAGACGATGCGCGAATCGCCCACCGCCGCCACATTGTGCTCAGCGTCGCCCAGGAAGCAGCTCACCAGCCGCGGTAGCTGGTCACTGAATCGGGCAAAGGCTCGTAAAACCGAATCGCGTCGGCGACGTAGAGTTATTCAAAGGCACCCATCGTGCCGTTCCCGTCAGGTTCCCATCTGGGACAAAAACGACCCTCCGTGGCACTCACGGAGGGTCGATATGTCCCATTACCTGGTACTTTCTGGTGCCCCCGGCAGGATTCGAACCTGCGACACCCGCTTTAGGAGAGCGGTGCTCTATCCCCTGAGCTACGAAGGCGACGGCGTTCAGTGTAGCGGGTGGGGCTGGTCCTTTACCGGTGGGCGGTCGGGGGTGGCGGGTGGGGAGCCGCCGCGGGGCAGTGGACGGCTGCTCCTTGTCGTCAGGCGCGCACCTCGTGCGCTTGACCTCGAGTTAGGTTCCGGTTCTACGTTCTGCTGCATGCCTCAGACAGCGCCGTACGCCACGACCAAGCCGCTCCCGCTCAGGATCGGCGTCCTCATCGGCAGTACCCGGCCGGGCCGCTTCGCCGACAAGGTCGCGCCCTGGTTCCTCTCAGAGATCCGTCGACGCGACGACATGGAGGTCCACGTGATCGACCTGTCCGAACCGGCCCTCGTCGACGAGCTCAAGCTCTCCTTCGAGCGAGCGGACGGTGGTGGTGGCGGGGACGACGCCCCGAAGCTCGCGCAGCGCATCGGCGGGCTCGACGGGTTTGTTGTGATCACGCCGGAGTACAACCACGGGTACCCGGCCTCCCTCAAGCTGGCCATCGACTACGTGTACAGCGAGTGGCGTGCCAAGCCGGTCGGGTTCGTGTCGTACGGGGGGATGGCCGGCGGACAGCGGGCTGTGGAGCAGTTGCGGCAGGTCTTCGCCGAACTGCATGCCGTCACCTTGCGCGACACCGTCGGCTTTCACATGGCCTGGGAGAGGTTCGACGAGCGCGGGCGGCCGTACGACGAGGAGGGGACCGCCAAGGCCGCCGCCGTTCTGCTGGACCAGCTCGCCTGGTGGGGGCTGACCCTGCGGGAGGGGCGGGCGGCCCGGCCGTATGACGGCTGAGGCAGCGGCCGGGAGCACCGGCCCGTCACGACAGCGGCACCCTCGTGAACCGGCCCGCCACCCTCAGGTCACCCTCGATCCGGTCCGCGGCCGCCCGCAGTTCCGGCAGGATCTCGGTCACGATCTCCTCCACCGTGCGGCGGGCCGCGTGCAGGGCCACGTTGGTGGCGGCGACCGTCCTGCCCGTGCGGTCGCGGATCGGGACCGCGATGGAGCGCAGGCCTTTCTCCAGTTCCTCGTCGACCAGGGCGTAGCCCTGGGTCCGTACGTCCTTCGGTTCGGCCCCGACGTCCGTTGCCAGCAGGACCCGCCCCAGTGCCGTCGCCGCGGCCGGCAGCCGTGCGCCGATCGTGATGTCGGCGGTCAGGACCCGGCTCGTGGTCGCCCGGGCCGTGTACTGGATCTCCTCGCCCGATGCCGTCAGGACCGCCAGTGACGAGGACTCGTGGACCCTCGCCGACAGATCCGCCAGGTGCGGGGTCGCGATGCGGGACAGGGAGGTACGGGACAGGGGCGGGAAGCCCAGGGACAGCACGCGGGGCGTCAACGCGAACGTGCGCTCGGTGGCGCCCGTCGTCACCAGACCCAGGTGCTCGTACGTGATCAGCGCCCGCCGTGCCGTCGCCCGGGCCAGCCCCGTCGCCTTCGCCACCTCCGTCAGCGTCAGCTCCGCCCGGCCCTCGCCGAAGGCCGTCAGGACGGTCAGGCCGCGGGCGAGGGACTCTACGAAGTGCCTGCCCAGCTCGTGCTTCGACGCCCCCGTCCAGACCGCCAGACCGGAAGGCGGCAACGGCACGGGCGTCGGCACGGACGCGGACCCGGCCTCGGTGCGCGTGTCGTCCAGCTCCTCCTCCATGCCCGCCACCGCTCTCCGCAGCCGCGGCAGCAGCGTCTCGCGCAAGTCCGCCGCCGAGTGCCGGCTCGTGTGGCTCACCACGCTCGCCACGCAGGCGACCCGGCCGGTTCCGGGATGCCGTACGGGTACGGACACCGCCACCAGGCCCGGCTCGATCAACTGGTCGTCCAACGTCCAGCCGTTCTCCCGCGCCCGTGCCACCGCCTGGACGAACTCCTCGTCCATACCCGCCCGTTCGCGCGGCGGTACGGCCGGGAAGGCCCGGTCCTGCGGGTCCGCCGCCCGGCGTGCCCGCCAGCCCTGCCAGTCCTCGTCCGTCCATTCCGTCGCGAACAGCGGGCCCGGCGCGGTGCGTTCGGCCGGCAGCAGGTCGCCGATGCGGAAGCTGAGGGACATGGCACGGCGGCGGGTGGCCTGGTGGAGGAAGCGGATGCCGTCGCGGTCGCCGACCGCCAGTGACACCGACTCGTCCAGCTCGTCGGCGAGGGCGTCCGCGCGGGCGCCGAGCAGTGCCGGGAGGCGCAGGGCGGACAGGTACGCGTTGCCCAGTTCCATCAGGCGGGGGGTGAGGATCACGTCCCGGCCGTCGAGGCGGACGTATCCCATGCGCGCGAGGGTGGAGGTGATCCGGTCGACCGTGGAACGGGCGAGGCCGGTGGCTCGTTCCAGCCCGCTCGCACTCATCGTCCCGCCGGCCTCGGTCAGTCGCCGCAGCACGCCGACCCCCCGGATCAGCGGGGCGACCGCCTCGGCGGGTACGGCGCCGGGTACGGCGGGGGAGCCGGCCGGTACGGCGGCGGTGCTCCGGGCCGGATCGGTTGGATGGATCGGATCGGTCGTGTCGGTCGTGTGGGTCGTGTCGGTCGGATCGGCGGGCATCGGTTCTCCCGTACGGCAGTCAGGGCAGGCCTACCGTATTCCGCAGCCCGCAGCCCGCAGCCCGCAGCCCGCAGCCCGCAGCCCAGTGGCCAGAGCATCCCCTACCCCCGGCTGACCCGTACCCGGTAGTCCCCCGAGAGCTCCGCCCCCGCCACCGCGATCCGTATGCCCTGCTTCGCGTCCCGGAACTCCTCCCCGGGGATGAAGGGCGCGTCGGAGAGTTCCGCGTGGACGTTGGGGCTGCGGGTGCAGCCGCCGCTGTCGCGGTGGGAGTCGTAGACGGTGACCGGGCCCCGGCCGGTGTCGATGTCGGCGTCGACCTTGTAGATGAGGATGCCGGGACGGCAGACCGTCTCGTCGTTGCCCTCGCGGGTGCGCAGTTCGACGGCGTATCCGGTGCGGCGGTCGAGGGGGACGAAGACGAGTTTGGTGCCGCCCGGGCGGGCCAGCGGGGTCAGGGTGTACTCCGTCGTCCCGGGCGCCGTGGCGCAGTTCACCTGGGGGGCGTCCAGCCAGCCGAGTTTCCACTTGTGCCAGGCGAGGAGGTCGTTGTTGGCGCCCCAGTCCTCGCTCATGATGTCCCAGTGGCCGACCGCGCCCCCGCCCTCCTGGGTGTAGAGGTCGGGCAGGCCGAAGACGTGGCCGTTCTCGTGGGGGAGGACGCGGTAGCCGGTGCGGTCGTAGGAGCCGGAGCCGTCGTCCTGGCGGGAGTAGACGAAGGACGCGTTCGACACGGGGACGCCGTCGGCGACCGGGGCCTCCGGGTTGCCGGCGAAGGTGACGGACAGGACGGTGTCGAGGGCGGAGGGGCCGGCGTTGGGTGTGACCAGCACGTTCAGAAAGTCGTACGACCGGAAGTCCACCTTGGGATCGGCTGTGGCGACGATGTCCTGGACCAGTTGCCGGTAGCCGGGGTCGAAGGGGGCCCCGCGCTCTATGCCGTAGGCGTGGAACGGTTCCGGCATGCGCAGCCAGTCGGTGACCGGGGTTTCCGGGCGGTAGTCGAGACGGCCGTAGGAACTGGTGCGGAACCATTGCTGGGTCTGCGGGAAGAACTCCCGGAAACGGTCGAGCGCGCTGCCCGGACCGGGCGCGTCGGAGAAATCGATCATCAGGGTGAGGGCGCGGACGGTGCCGGTGGAGCGGGAGTAGCCGCTGGGGGTGGGGACTCCTTCGGTCATCTGGACCGTCGGGCTGCCGCTGATCATGCAGGGGACGTGTGCGGAGGTGCGGGCCAGGGCGATGGGACCGGCACCGGCCGTGGTGGGGGCCGGTCTGAGGTGTCCCGTGCCGGCCGAGGTGCTGACCGCGAGGGTCAGCGCGGTCACGGACACGAGAGTGGCCGCGCGGCGCGGGCGTATCCGACGGCTCGGCTGCATGCATGGCCCCTTCGGTCCTCGGCAGCCGCCGATCTGAAGGCTGCGCCCTTTCGATCACCCTGTGGCGGGGGGTGCGCGGGCGCGCGCTGAAGGAGCCCGAACGTGGGTTTCAGGACGGGAGGGGCATGGCGTGGGGCACGCAGATGGAGGTGGACGGGGGTGTGACTCAGGTCACGCAAGATCTGTGGGCGGGTGGGAAATAACCGGGGACCACTTCCCCGTTTAGACCTGTGTCCGAGCGAAGCGGGGAGAGCTTCCCCGGATCGCCCGACACCAGCCGGACCGCACGACACCAGCACGCCCGGCACCACACCCGGCACCGCAGTCCTTGATCACGCGCCAACAGCCTTGGAGTACACCGTGCAGACCGCCACCCCCGTGCAGCGCAAGACGCCCCGGCCGCGTGCCGACGCCCTGCGCAACCGGGAGCGGATCGTCGCCGCCGCCCGGGAGATGTTCGTCGAACTGGGCCCGGACGTGCCGCTCGACGACATCGCCCGCCGGGCCGGCGTCGGCAACGCCACGGTGTACCGCAACTTCCCGGACCGGGACGCCCTGGTCCGGGAGGTGGTCTGCTCGGTCATGGACCGCACCTCCGAGGCGGCCGAGCGGGCGCTGATGGAGACCGGTGACGCGTTCGAGGCGCTGGCACGCTTCCTGCACGCCGCCGTCGACGAGCGGATCAGCGCGTTGTGCCCGATGGTCTCCAGCACGTTCGACCAGCACCACCCCGATCTGAAGGCCGCGCGCGAGCGCTGTGATCAGCTCGTCGAGCAGCTCATGGGCCGGGCCAAGGCGGCCGGTCAGCTCCGCGCCGACGTGGGCATCGGTGACCTGATGGTCACCGCGGTCCAGCTGGGCAGGCCCCCGGCCGGCACGGACTGCTTCAGCATCGACCGCTTCGTACACCGCCATCTGCAGCTGTTCCTGGACGGACTGCGGGCCCCGGCCCGCTCCGTCCTGCCGGGTACGGCCGTGACCATGGAGGACCTCCGCAAGGCCTGACCGATGAGTACGGCGCCTCGCGCCGGTCAGCACACCGACTTCCGCGGCCGTCGCCGATGACGGGCCATCCTCGCAGACACCCGAAGACACCCGAAGACATCCGAAGACGCTCGAAGACATCCGAAGACATTCTTTAGGCATCTCTTTCATCCCTTACGACTCTCGTCCCTCACGACACCTTTTTCCGTCACGAAGTCCCGAAGTGGGTACAAGCATGTCCGAAACAGCCGTAAAGGCGCCCGGCGTCCCTGATACCAATCGCTGGAAAGCGCTGACGTTCATAGCGCTCGCCCAGCTGATGGTCGTCCTCGACGCGACCATCGTGAACATCGCCCTGCCCTCCGCCCAGCAGGATCTGGGGATCTCCGACGGCAACCGGCAGTGGGTCATCACGGCCTACGCCCTCGCCTTCGGTGGTCTGCTGCTCTTCGGCGGCCGTATCGCCGACCTGTGGGGCCGCAAGCGCACCTTCGTCGCCGGTCTGGTCGGCTTCGCCGGCGCGTCCGCGCTCGGCGGCGCGGCCACGAACGAGGCGATGATGCTCGGCGCCCGCGCCCTGCAGGGTGCGTTCGGCGCACTCCTCGCGCCCGCCGCGCTCTCGCTGCTCGCCGTGATGTTCACGGAGCCCAAGGAGCGCGCCAAGGCGTTCGGCATCTACGGTGCGATCGCCGGTGGCGGCGGCGCCGTGGGCTTCATCCTCGGCGGCCTGCTCACCGAGTACCTCGACTGGCGCTGGACGTTCTTCGTGAACATCCCGTTCGCCGTCGTCGCGGCCGCGGGCGCGTACTTCGTCATCCGTGAGCCGGCCGGCGCCCGCAACCGTTCGCCGCTCGACATCCCGGGCGTCGTCCTGTCCATCCTCGGTCTGGTCACGCTGGTCTACGCCTTCACCCGCGCCGAGTCCGACGGCTGGGGCGACTCCACGACGGTCGGCCTGTTCGTCGCCGCGGCGGTGCTGCTCGCCGCGTTCGTCTTCACCGAGTCCAAGGTCAAGGCCCCGCTGCTGCCGCTGCGCGTCATCACCGAGCGCAACCGCGGAGGCGTCTACCTCTCCCTCGGCCTCGCGATCATCGCGATGTTCGGCCTGTTCCTCTTCCTGACCTACTACCTGCAGCTCGTGCTGGGCTACTCGCCGGTCAAGACCGGCCTCGCCTTCCTGCCGATGATCGGCGGCATGATGGTGGGCTCCACGCAGATCGGCACCCGCCTGATGACCCGGGTTCCCCCGCGCCTGCTGATGGCCCCGGGCTTCCTGGTCGCCGCGGTCGGCATGCTCTTCCTCACCCAGCTGGAGATCGGCACCTCGTACGCCAGTGTCATCCTGCCGGGAATGGTGCTGCTCGGACTCGGCATGGGTACGGCGTTCATGCCCGCCATGTCCCTGTCCACGCACGGTGTCGAGCCGCGTGACTCCGGTGTCGCCTCCGCGATGGTCAACACCTCGCAGCAGGTGGGCGGCGCGATCGGCACCGCCCTGCTGAACACGATCGCCGCCTCGGCGACGACGGCGTACATCAAGGACCACATCGGCGGCGCCGGTTCCCAGGCCCAGCAGCAGCTGGTCCAGCTGGAGGGCCAGGTGCACGGCTACACCAACGCGATCTGGTTCGCCGTCGGCATCCTGGTCCTGGCCGCGACGATCGCCGCGACCTTCATCAACACCGGCCGTCCGGAGACCGGCGTGGTGGCCGGCTCCGGTGAGGGTGCGGACGACGAGATGCGAGTGCCGGTGATCGCGCACTGACGGCGACCACCCGGTCGTAACCCTTCGGGCCACAGGTACGTACGGGGAGGGGACGCCTCGTACGTACGACCCACCGGACCTGCCCCGGCTGCGCTCAGCGGAGCCAGGGCAGGTCCGCACCCGCTTCGTTCGGCTGAAGTCCCTCGGCGACGATCTGCATGATCTCGCCGAGGGATTTCTGCTGTTCCGGGGTGAGCCGGTCGAACAGCGCGTTCCGTACGACCGCCACATGGCCCGGCGCGGTCTGTTCCAGCGTCTGGAGGCCCTGGTCCGTGAGGACGGCGAACTGGCCCCGCTTGTCGGAGGGGCAGTCCTCGCGGCGTACCCAGCCGTTCTTCTCCAGGCGGGCGATGGCGTGCGACAGGCGGGAGCGGGTGATCTTCGCGTCCTTGGCCAGTTCAGTCATGCGCAGCTGCCGGTGCGGGGACTCGGCGAGCTTGACGAGGAGACCGTAGTAGATGTGGGGCATACCGGCGTCACGCTGGAGCTGACGGTCCAGGTGGTCTTCGAGGAGGTAGGTGGCGTGCAGGTAGGAGCGCCAGACGAGCTGCTCCTCTTCGGTGAGCCAGCGCGGCTCTTCAGCGGGTGCGGATGCCGTGTTCATGTACTCCACTGTACGAGTGCTCTCCTTGAATGTTAAACAAACGAGGCGTACCCTCGGAGATGTCATAGCTTGAGGTTTCAAGCGAATCAATGAACCATCGTGTACCGCCTCACATGCAGATTCTTCCGGAGGGAGCAGCAGTCATGTCCGCCGCCACCGAGGAGCGGATGCCCGCCCTCTACCTCAGTCACGGTGCCCCGCCCCTGGCGGACGACCCGGTCTGGCCCGGAGAGCTGGCCGCCTTGTCGGCCGGACTGCCGCGGCCCAAGGCGATCCTCATGGTCTCCGCCCACTGGGAGGAGGCCCCGCTCGCCCTCGGCGCCACCGAGCCCGTCCCCCTCGTCTACGACTTCTGGGGCTTCCCCGAGCACTACTACCAGGTGACGTACGCGGCTCCCGGCGCCCCCGAACTCGCCGCATCGGTACGGAAGTTGCTACGCACGGCCGGGACACCCGTCCAGGACATCCCGGACCGCGGCCTCGACCACGGCGCCTACGTCCCGCTGGTGGAGATGTTCCCCGAGGCCGACATCCCGGTCCTGCAGGTCTCCATGCCGACCCTCGACCCGGTCCGCCTCATGGAGATCGGCCGCAAGCTCGCGCCGCTGCGCGACGAGGGCGTGCTGATCGTCGGCTCCGGGTTCTTCACCCACAACCTGGCCGCGCTGCGGCACACGGGCGGGGGAGTGCCCACCTGGTCGTCCGAGTTCGACGACTGGGGCCGCCGCGCCCTGGAGACCCGTGACTGGGACGCCCTGCTGGACTTCCTCCACAAGGCTCCGGCCGGCCGGTACGCCCACCCGCGCACCGAGCACTTCGCCCCGCTGTTCGTGACCATGGGTGCGGCGGACGTGGCCGGTGAGCTGGACTCGCAGAAGTCCGTGATCGACGGGTTCTGGATGGGGATGGCGAAGCGGTCGGTGCAGTTCGGCTGATCGGTGCAGTTCGGCTGAGGAGTGGCCCGGGGCCGGGTCCGGGGCCGGGTCCCGGTCTCGGTCCGCTAAAGATCCTTCTCGTACCAGGCCACGTCCCAGTAGCGGCCGAACTTCCGGCCCACCTCGCGGTACGTGCCGACGTGCCGGAATCCGAAGCGTTCGTGCAGCCGCGCGGACGCTTCGTTGGGCTGTGCGATACCCGCGTAGGCGCGGTGCAGGTCCTCGCCGGACAGGGCCTCGAAGAGGGCCTTGTAGAGCATCGTGCCGACGCCGCGGCCGCCCGCGTGGGGGGCGAGGTAGACGGTGACTTCGACGGAGGTCGAGTAGGCGGGCTTCGCGCGATAAAGGCTGGATGTGGCGTAGCCCAGAATCTCCTGTGTGTCCGCATGCGTGGCAACCATCAGGCGATGCGGGCCGTCTTCAGGGTGGGAGAGCAGCCAAGGGCGGCGTTCCTCCGGAGTGAAGACCGCGGTATCGAATGTGATGGACGTCTCACGAACGTAGTGGTTGTAGATGTCGGTGAGAGCGACGAGGTCACTGTCGACTCCCGGCCTGACCTGCACCTCTGTACGTTCCGACGGCATCGCTCCTCCTCGTGTGGCCGGGCAGGATACTGCATGATCAGAAAAATACAGGGGTGGGTTGGGAATTCTGTCCGGATTCCAGTCGTTGTTTCCATCGGATGCAGGGCACCCGAGGAGAGTGCCGAGTGTCTGACAGGACCACCCGCTGACCTCACCATCGCAAGGGAGCACGCATGGCAACCCGTGCCGTCGCCCGTCGTCAGTCCGCCACCGGCGGGACCGACGCGGCAAGCAGTGTTCGCACCCATGGCGGCGAGATCGCCGACCGCGACCTGGTCGGCATGTATCTCGACGAGATCGCGCGCACACCGCTGCTCGACGCCGCCAAGGAAGTCGAGCTGTCCCAGATCATCGAGGCCGGTGTGTTCGCCCAACAGCTTCTCGACGGGTTCGAGGAGTCGAAGTCGCACGCGACCCGCGAGGAGCTCGAGGCCCTGGTGGCCGACAGCGAGCGGGCCAAGGACGTCTTCATCCGCTCCAACCTGCGTCTGGTCGTCGCCGTGGCCCGCCGCTACCCCCGTAGCGGCCTCCCGCTCCTCGACCTCATCCAGGAGGGCAACGCCGGCCTGGTGCGCGCGGTCGAGAAGTTCGACTACCGCAAGGGCTTCAAGTTCTCGACGTACGCGACCTGGTGGATCCGTCAGGCGATCACCCGCTCGATAGCGGACCAGTCGCGCACCATCCGGCTGCCCGTCCACCTGGTGGAGGAACTGGGCCGGATCCGGCGCGTGCAGCGCGAGTTCAACCGCGAGCACGGCCGCGACCCGGAGCCCGCGGAGATCGCCGCCGAGCTCGACTCGAACCCGGCCCGCGTGACGGACGTCCTCGACTGGGCCCGCGACCCGGTCTCCCTGAACATGCCGGTGGACGACGCGGGCGAGACCCAGTTCGGCGACCTCCTGGAGGACGCGTCGGCGGTCTCCCCGGAGCAGTCCGTCCTGACCCTGCTGCGCAGCGAGGAGTTGGACGACCTCATCGGCCGCCTCGACCAGCGCACGGCCTCCATCATCAAGATGCGGTACGGCATCGAGGACGGCCGGGAGCGCACGCTGACCGAGGTCGGCAAGGAGCACGGTCTGACGCGCGAGCGGATCCGCCAGATCGAGAAGCACGCGCTGCTGGAGCTGAAGAAGCTGGCGCGGGACACCGGGTTCGACGCGGCGGCCTGACGTCCCGCGCGGGCGCGGCGCCGGGGAGCGTACGACCGTCGGCGGCCGCGCACGCCGGGTGGCGAAAGACAGCGCAAACATGGCGTTGTAACGCCGCTTCAACCGGCGGAGCCAGGGAACAAGACTTCAGGGTCCAGGAGTTCGAGCGGGCCGGGACCACGTCCCGCCGCCGGACTCCGCGGCCCCCGACCCACCGAGCCACGTCCCGACGCACACCCCCCCCGGCGCCGGGACGTTCCAAGCCGGGCTTCGGCGCCCTCCCCCCCCGGGCGCCGAGGCCCGGCTCACTTCTGTTCCCCGCGCGCCGGTTCCGCGCTGTGCCGGCCGGGTGCCCGACAGGCTGGTAAGGCCCGACAGACTGAAAGGCCCGACAGGCTGAAAGGCGGGCCACCCCGTACCTGAACCCCGGGGTGACCCGCCGGATGGCAGATTCTGTCACATGGGCATAGCCTGCCGAACGTGAGCAGCCCCACCCACCCCGTTTCGGCGACCACCGTCTCCCTCACCGAACGACGCAAGGCCGCGACCCGCATGGACATCGCCCGAGCGGCCGCCGGACTCTTCGTGAAGCACGGCCTGCGGGCCACCCGGGCCGAGGACATCGCCCAGGCCGCCGGCATCGCCCCGCGCACCTTCTACCGCTACTTCGCGACCAAGGAGGAGGCCGTCGCCCCGCTCTACGCGGCGGGCGCCCAGCGCTGGGCGGAGGCGGTCCGCGAGGCACCCGCCGAGCTGTCCCTGCCGCAGGCCCTGGAACACGCGGCCCGCCACACGTTGACGCCGGGCGTCGGGGTGTCCGCGGCGTCCTGGGAGTGGGTGCGCACCCTGATCCGGCTGGCGGAGGCCGACCCGGGGCTCGGAAAGGTGTGGGCGGAGGTGTGCCGGTCGGCGGAGCGGACGCTGGCCGACGTGTTGGCGGAGCGGCTTGCGCCGAGTGACGACAACGTTGCCGCTTCCCTCGCCGTCGCGCCCCACCTGCGTTTCGCCGCCGCGGTGGCGAGTGCCGCGGTCCGTACGGCGGTCGAGGCGTGGGCCACGGGAGACGCCCCGGCCTCCGGATCCGAGGGGCCGGCGGAACTGGCGCTACGTCACCTCGGGGCACTCGGCGCGTTCCCGTGGGTGGAGCGCAGGGCCTGAAGGGCGGACGCGATGGCTGAACACCCGGGTTCTGGTGCGCTGTTGGCCCGTCTGGCGGCTCGTCGTGGGCTCGGCATCAGGGCGTTGGCGGCGGAGGCCGCGGTCCCCGAAGCCGAGCTGCGCCCGGTGTTCGACGGCGCGGCACCGAGCCCCGCAGTGCTGCACCGGCTGGCTCCCGTACTCGCCCTGCGCGTCCCGGACCTCTTCGTGATCGCCGGGCTGGAACCGCCGCCGGACTGGGCCCCGTTGGACCCCCTGGCGGGCGGCCGTGTCCCCTGGATCGCGATGCGGTCGAGGGAGCTGTCGCCGGAGCGGAGGAGCGCACTGCTCGCGTTCGCCCGTGCGCTGCCGCAGGAGGCGCGGACGCGGCCGGAGAGGACGCAGGACAGGCGGACACCGCCCGAGTACGAGCGGTACGCACCAAGCTTCGGCGCGATGCTCGTCCGGATGCTCGCCCTCCGGAACCTGACCTGGGCGGGCGCGGCCAAGGCGCTGTACGCCGTCTCCGGCCCGTATCTGTCCGCGGCCACCGTCGGCCAGGTGGGGCGCGGCCGCAAGGAGCTCACCCCCGAACTGCTGGTGGCCTTCGCGAACGCCCTCGGTGTCGCCGCCGCCGACCTGGCGGCCCTGACCGGCATCGAGCTGCCCGACGGCCCGCCGCCGCACGACCCCGCGGTGGCCGACGCGGCCGAGCTGATCTGGGAGGCACGTCGGCTCCGCTGCGACCAGGTTGCCGAGGTCCGGGCCAGGCTGGAGGCGCTGCTGGAGGCGTGAGACGTGAGGCGTGAGGTGTGAGGCGGACCGCGGTCAGTCCGGGTCCGACCCCGCCCGGACCAGACGCGCACCCAACTCCCGTACGCAGCACACAAGTTCCTGCGGCTCCTGTACGGAGAAGTCGTGTCCCAGCATCGCCAGCCGCACCGCCAGCCACTCCACCGGATCTCCGACCGACCCCCGCAGCCGGCAGCGCCCCTCGCCCAGGGGCTCGGGCACGCCGAGCCACTGCGGCACCCGGGGGGCGACGACCTCGGCCGGGGCGTCGAAGGTCACGGTGAAGCCGTACGTCTCCTGGCGGCCGCTGATCGACCGGCGCAGGTACTCCGCCGCGTCCCCCGTGGGCAGCTCGCGCGGTGCGAACCGGGCCCCGGTCGCGAAGGGGTCGCTGACCCGGTCGACGCGGAAGGTGCGCCAGTCGTCGCGGTCGAGGTCGTAGGCGACGAGGTACCAGCGCCGCCCGGTGGACACCAGCCGGTACGGCTCGACCACGCGTCGCGAGTCGGCCCCGTCCTTCGCCCGGTAGGCGAACCGCAGCCGCTCCCGCCCCGCGACCGTGGAGGCCATCACGGTCAGTGTCTCCGGAGCGATGCTCGCCCCGTCCCCGCTGGTCAGCGGGGTGGTGGCGGCCTGGAGGGTGGAGACGCGGTGGCGCAGCCGGGACGGCAGCACCTGTTCCAGTTTGGCCAGCGCCCGTACGGAGGCCTCCTCCACGCCCTCCACCGCGTGCCCGGCGCCGGCCCGCAGGCCGACGGCGATGGCGACCGCCTCCTCGTCGTCGAGCAGGAGCGGCGGCATCGCCTTGCCCGCGACGAGCCGGTAGCCGCCGTCGGCGCCCATGGTCGCCTGCACGGGATAGCCGAGCTCGCGCAGCCGGTCGATGTCCCGCCGGACCGTACGGCGGGAGACCCCGAGCCGGTCGGAGAGCTCGCCGCCGGGCCACTCGCGGGGCGTCTGGAGGAGGGAGAGGAGTTGGAGGAGCCGGGCCGGAGTGTCCGTCGTCATGAGTTCGAGGATGCCGCACAAGTAGGACGTGAACTGTCCTAGTGCGCTCATAGCTTGTGGGACATGACCTCCACCGAGCCCACCCTCAGTGCGGCGGGCGACCGGCGTCGCTGGTTCGCCCTCGCCATCGTGATGACCGCGGCCTTCATGGACCTCGTCGACGTCACGATCGTCAACATCGCCATCCCGTCGATCCAGCAGGACGCCGGCGCCTCCGTGAGCCAGATCCAGTGGATCACGGCCGGATACGCGCTCGCTTTCGCCGCCGGCCTCATCACCGGCGGACGTCTCGGCGACATCCACGGCCGCAAGCGGGTGTTCCTGATCGGCATCGGCGGGTTCACCCTCGCCTCCGCGCTGTGCGGTTTCGCCGCGAACCCGGAGATGCTGGTCGCCTCCCGGATCCTGCAGGGCGCCATGGCGGCGCTGATGGTGCCGCAGGTCCTGTCGATCGTGCACGCCACCTTCCCGGCGCACGAGCGCGGCAAGGTCTTCGGTCTGTTCGGCGCGATCGTCGGCCTGGGCGCGGTCTCCGGCCCGCTGCTCGGCGCCCTGCTGACCGAGTGGAACCTCTTCGGACTCGAATGGCGCCCGATCTTCCTCATCAACCTGCCGGTCGGCATCGCGGGCCTGATCCTCGGCCACCGTTTCATCACCGAGTCGAAGGCGCCGAAGGCGCTGAAGCTGGACCTCGTCGGAGTCGCCCTCGTCACCCTCGGCATGCTGATGCTGGTCTACCCGCTCACCCGCGGCCACGAGCTGGGCTGGCCGCTGTGGGGGTACCTCTCGATGGCCGGCGCGCTCGCCGTGTTCGCCGCGCTGGTGGCGTACGAGCGGCGCAAGACCGCGCTCGACGGCTCCCCGCTGATCGAACTGTCCCTGTTCAGGGTGAAGAGCTTCGCGGCCGGCATCGCGGTGCAGACCGTCTTCGGGATCGCGCTCGGCATCTTCTTCCTGGTGTGGATGCTGTACCTGCAGACCGGGCTGGGCTGGAGCCCGCTGCGGGCCGGCCTGACCGGCGTCCCGTTCTCGATCGCCGTCTCGATGGCGGCCGGCCTGTCCGTGCAGAAGCTGGTTCCGCGCTTCGGCCGCAAGGTCCTCCAGACGGGCGCGTTGGCGATGGCGGCGGGCGTCCTGCTCTACCTGTGGGAGTCCGAGCGCTACGGCCTCGGCATCACCTCCTGGCAGATGGCGCTGCCGCTGGTCGTGATGGGCGTCGGCATGGGTTTGATCGTCGCCCCGCTGACGGACGCGATCCTGTCGGAGGTGCCGCGTGAGCACTCGGGTTCGGCGTCGGGGCTCATCAACACCGTGCAGCAGATGGGATACGCGCTGGGGCTCGGCCTGGTGTCGGTGGTCTTCTTCGGCGAGCTCGGCGACGACCTGCTGCCCGCCCAGCTGGGACCGGCCTTCGTGGACGCCTTCCAGCACGCGCTGGGCTGGGTCGCGGGCGTCATGACAGTGATCTTCCTGCTGATGTTCGCGCTCCCGAAGCGGCCGGCGCAGCACGTGGAAGGGGCGGCCGAAACCGAGCCGGAGGTTCAGGCGGAGGCGAAGGAGCCCGAGTTCGTGGCGTGAACCACGGGCGGTGAAGGGCCCTGCACCTGCTGAGGTGCCGGGCCCTTCTGTCGTGTGCCCGGACGGGGTCTGCTGTCGCACTCGCTGTCGCACTCGCTGTCGCATCCGGGCGGACCGGATGCCGTACTCGGACATGACCGGAAGTCCGTTCATGCCCGAATCGGGTCCGAACCTGTTTACTTTCTGGTAATCCGGGCGTAGCCTCCCTGCGAAACCACAAGTTCGGGCATGGGCGGAGGCGAACGGGCATGTACGCACCGGAGCGGCAGCAGGAGATCCTCCGGCTGGCCCGTGACGGCGGCCGCGTGGACGTGCTGTCGCTGGCCGAGGAGTTCCAGGTCACGGCGGAGACGATCCGCCGCGACCTGAAGGCCCTCGACCGCGCCGGCCTGCTGCGCCGGGTGCACGGCGGGGCCATCCCGGCCGGGCGCCTCGACTTCGAGCCGGACCTCGCCGAACGCGAGACGACGGCGGCCGACGAGAAGGACCACATCGCCAAGGCGGCCGTCGCCGAACTGCCGACCGAGGGCACCATGGTCCTCGACGCCGGTACGACGGTGGCGCGGCTGGCCGGCGCGATCCCCCTGGAGACGGCGCTCACCGTCGTCACGCACTCCCTGCCGATCGCCGCCCGCCTCGCCGACCACCCCGGCATCCAGCTCCACCTCGTCGGGGGACGCGTACGGCACCGTACGCGCGCCGCCGTCGACGCCTGGGCGCTGCGGGCCTACGGCGAGATCCGGGCCGACGTCCTCTTCGTGGCGGCCAACGGCTTCTCCGCCGAGCACGGCCTGACCACCCCCGACCTCGCCGAGGCCGCCGTCAAGCGCGCGGCGATCGCCGCGGCCCGCCGCGTGGTGCTGCTCGCCGACTCCTCCAAGCACGGCCAGGAGCACTTCGCCCGCTTCGGCGACCTGAGCGACGTGGACCTGCTGATCACCGACAGCGGGCTGAGCCCCGACGACGCCGCCGCGATCGAGCGCGGCGGCACGGAAGTAGTGCGCGCATGATCCTCACCGTCACCCCGAACCCGTCCCTGGACCGCACCTACGAGATCCCCGCGCTCGACCGCGGCGAGGTCATCCGCGCCACCGGCGAGCGCATGGACCCGGGCGGCAAGGGCGTGAACGTCTCGCGTGCCGTCTCGGCCGCCGGACAGCGCACGGTCGCGGTGCTGCCCCTGGGCGGTGCGCCCGGCGCGCTCGTCGCCGCCCTGCTCGACGCCCAGGGCATCGAGGTCGCACCGGTGCCGGTCGCCGGAGCCACCCGCTCGAACATCGCCCTCGCGGAGTCGGACGGCGTCCTCACGAAGATCAACGCGCCGGGTCCCGAACTGTCGGCGCAGGAACAGGAACTGCTGCTGGAGACCGTCCGCGCGCAGTCCCGCGACGCGGACTGGATCGCCTGCTGCGGAAGCCTGCCGCGAGGGCTCGGGCCGTCCTGGTACGCGGCGCTCGTCGCCCGGGCGCACGCCGCGGGCAAGCGCATCGCGCTGGACACCTCCGGACCCGCGCTCCTCGCGGCGCTGCGCGAGCGGCCCGACGTGGTGAAGCCGAACGCCGAGGAGCTCGCGGAGGCCGTCGGGCGCCCCCTGGCCACGGTGGGCGACGCGATGAAGGCCGCCGAGGAACTGCGAGCGATGGGCGCACGCGCCGTGCTCGCGAGCCTGGGCGCCGACGGGCAGCTGCTCGTCGACGACGCGGGCGCCTGGTTCGCCGGCGCGCGGGTCGACGTCGTCCGCAGCAACGTGGGCGCCGGCGACTCCTCCCTCGCCGGCTTCCTGATCGCCGGCGGCAGCGGGCCCACGGCGCTCGCCTCGGCGGTCGCGCACGGCGCGGCGGCCGTCCAGCTGCCCGGCAGTGTGATGCCGGCGCCGGCCGACCTGGATCCGGCGGCGGTGACGGTCACCGCCGAGGTGCCGGTGGACCGCGTACTGAAGGAGCCGGTGTCATGAGCTGCTTCGTGTTCTCCGGCGTCCTCACCGGACCGGCCGTGGAGCGGCGAGACTCCCCCTTACCCGCCGCGGTCGACGGGAGGCAGGGCCACCTGAGCCGGCCCGCCGCCCGGAGGGGGCGGGGCTTCCCCGGTCCCGCCTCCTCCACCGCCCCCACCTCCCCCCACTGCACCCCCGTCCCCGCCCCCGCCCACCACATCCCCCGGGCGATACGCGTGCGAAGGAGCCCGCGATGAGCGAGATGATCACCGCGGACCTGGTCGACCTCGACCTGTCCGCCGATACCAAGGAAGCGGCGGCGCGTGCCCTCGCCGAGCGCATGGTCGCCCAGGGCCGGGTGACCGACCTGGAGGGCTTCCTCGCCGACGTGGCCGCCCGCGAGGCACAGATGCCGACCGGCCTCGACGGCGGCATCGGCATCCCGCACTGCCGCAGCGAGCACGTCACCGAGCCGACGCTCGCCTTCGGGCGCAGCGCCACCGGCATCGACTTCGGCGCGCCGGACGGCCCCGCCGACCTGATCTTCCTGATCGCCGCCCCCGCGGGCGCCGACGACGCCCACCTGACGATCCTGTCCTCGCTCGCCCGGCAGCTGATGAACACCGAGTTCACCGACGCGCTGCGCGCGGCGGGCGACACGGCCGCCGCGGCGGCACTGATCCGCGGCGACGAAGAGGCCTCCGGTACCTCCGAAGACTCCGGTGCCTCCGAAAACTCCGTGGCGGCTTCGGCGGCGGCCTCCGCCGAAGCCGCCACGGGCCCCGACAGTGACTCCGCCGATGACTCCGCCGACGACCCCGACGGCGGCTCCCGCTCCGACGAGCGGCCGTTCCGCATCGTCGCCGTCACCTCCTGCCCCACCGGCATCGCCCACACCTACATGGCGGCCGAGTCCCTGGAGAAGGCCGGCCGCGAGGCGGGCGTCGAACTCGTCGTCGAGACACAGGGCTCGGCCGGTTTCACCCGGCTCGACCCGGCGATGATCGCGGCGGCGGACGGCGTGATCTTCGCCCACGACGTGCCCGTACGCGACCGCGACCGCTTCGCCGGCAAGCCGACCGTCGACGTCGGCGTGAAGGCCGGCATCAACAAGCCCGCCGAACTCATCGCCGACGTGCGCGGCAGGGCCGAGCGCGGCGAGGTCACCGCGGGCGCCAGGGGCGGTACGCCCGTCGAGCAGGCCGGCGAGGTCGGCGACAGCTACGGCACCAAGCTCCGCAAGTGGCTGATGACCGGCGTCAGCTACATGGTGCCCTTCGTCGCCGCGGGCGGTCTGCTGATCGCTCTCGGCTTCGCGATCGGCGGCTGGAAGATCGCCGACGCGCCCTCGGTCATGAAGCACTTCTCCTGGACCGAGATCGACAGCTGGGGCGCCCTGATGTTCCAGATCGGCGGGGTCGCCTTCGGCTTCCTCATCCCGGTCCTCGCCGGATACATCGCGTACGGCATGGCGGACCGCCCCGGTCTCGTCCCCGGCTTCGTCGGCGGGATGATCTCCTCGCAGATCGCCGCCGGCTTCCTGGGCGGCCTGGTCGCCGGTCTGCTCGCGGGTGGTGTCGTCCTCGCCATCCAGCGGGTCAGGATCCCGCCGGTGCTGCGCGGCATCATGCCGGTGGTGGTGATCCCGCTGATCTCCTCGCTGATCGTCGGCTTCCTGATGTTCGTCGTGGTCGGCAAGCCCATCGCCGAGGCCCAGAAGGGCATGACGGACTGGCTCTCCGGCCTCTCCGGCTCCAACGCCATCCTGCTCGGCGTGCTGCTCGGCCTGATGATGTGCTTCGACCTCGGCGGCCCGGTCAACAAGGTCGCGTACGCCTTCGCCACGGCCGGTATCGCCGTCCAGGCGCCCAGCGACTCCGCGATGAAGATCATGGCCGCCGTGATGGCCGCGGGCATGGTCCCGCCGCTGGGCATGGCGCTCGCGACCACGCTCCGCAAGAAGCTCTTCACCCCCACCGAGCGGGAGAACGGCAAGGCCGCCTGGGTCCTGGGCGCCTCCTTCATCTCCGAGGGCGCCATCCCGTTCGCCGCGGCCGACCCGCTCCGGGTCATCCCGGCCTCGATGGCGGGCGGCGCGGTCACCGGCGCCCTGTCGATGGCCTTCGGCGCCACGCTCCGCGCCCCGCACGGCGGCATCTTCGTGGTCCCGCTGATCGGCCACGCCTTCCTCTACCTGATCGCCATCGCGGCGGGCGTGTGCGTCACCACGGCGCTGGTCGTCGTACTGAAGAGCATGCGCAAGCCGGCCCCGGGAGCCGTCACCGCCGAGGCGGCGGAGACCGGCTCGGCCGCTCCCGCGACGGAGCGGAAGCAGCCGGTCGCGGCATAGCCTTTTGGCCGGCTGTGAGTCGTTCACGGCACCTGCGAGATACGTCACGGTCCGGGACCAAAGTCCCGGACCGTGGTGTCTACTGGGGCGCATGCCTGAGCACGTCTCCGTCTACCAGCTGCTTGGTATGACCTTCCTCGTCCTGGTGACCATCGCCTGGGGGGCCGGTCTGGTCTTCATGCTGCGCCGAGGCCGCGCCGAAGGCGTCATGTGGCCCTCTGCCAGCCTCCTGCCCGCCCTCCCGCACCAGCGGGTGGGCCCGCAGCGGGAGTCCGTCGAGCTGACCCCGGCGGAAGAGGACGCGTTCGCGGGACTGGTACGACGCCTCAGCGCCGACCGCTGACCCGCTGCACCCGGGCCGCCCGCCCCGCTCAGGAAACCCGCGCCGCCCGCCGCTCCATCGCGTCCCTGGCCGCGTCCTCGCTCAGGTACACCTCGCACATGTGCCGCCCGTCCGGCGTCGCCGTGTGCTCGACCTCCCACAGGGAGACCTCCGCACCGTCACGCAGCAGGAACGCGTGCTCGTAGAGCGAGAAGCACAGGCCGGCGCGGCCCGCCCGGCCGGGGCGCCCGAAGGCCTGCGTGATCTGGTGCGCGAACGCCGTGGCCAGCAGCGCGGCCGTCTCCGCGTCCGGCCGGTCCGCGTTCTCCGCCCGGCGCAGCACCCGGCGGGCGTGGTCCGCCGAGTCGTCGGGCTCGTACGCGTGCCGGGGCGTGGGGATCGGCGACAGCTGAACCGTCACCGGCAGCTCGAAGTCCGGGGCGTCCGCGGGCAGCGGCAGCCGCGCGGTGGCCGCGCGCAGCTCCTCCTCGTCCACGTACACCTCGTGCTGCGGGTCACTGCCCGGCGCGGTGTTGTGGACGAGCTCCCACAGGGTGAGCGCCGAGCCGTCGCCCAGCAGCCACGTGTGCCGGTACGTCTCGCGGTGCAGCCCCGCGCTGTGGTGCGCGGAGTGCAGCGAACTGTCGTGCGCCAGCGCGCAGTCCAGTCGCCGAATCGTCTCGTCGGGCAGCTCGAAGGAGTTCAGGGAACGGCCGAGGAGCCGCGCGAGATGCTCCTCCGGAGACTCGGGCGACTCGGGTGGTTCGTACGCTGCCGTCTCGTACGGAACGCTCAAGGTTTCTCCCGGCGTTGCTGCATGTCACCTTGTGGGTGCATACCGTAGCCCCTCGGTCGGACATCATGTCCGGGAACCGAGAAAACGTACGCCCGGAAAACGGGCGCGCCGCGGGGAAAGTTCCCACGCGGCTCGTCGATCCGTCAAAAACCGCCGGTCAGAGGCAACTTGGAGAGGGAGCTGCGATCATGCCGCGCTGCCCGCGATCCACTCGCTCCACGGCATGTTCCAGCCATTGAGCCCGTTGTCCGGCGTCACCGTCTTGTCGGGGGAGTTCTTGACGACCACCACGTCCCCGATGATCGAGTTGTCGTAGAACCACTTGGCGGGCGTGTCACCCTGCGCTCCCCGCACGTCCTGGAGCCCGACGCAGCCGTGGCTGGTGCCGGCGCGGCCGAAGGGCGGGTTGCCCTTGTTGTACCAGTAGTTGCCGTGGAGGAAGGTCCCCGAGGTGGTCAGACGCATCGCGTGCGGCACGTCCGGGATGTCGTAGGCGTTGGCGAGGTCGACGGTCCTGCTGTCCATGCGCAGCTTGGTGAACTTCTCGGAGATCACCATCTGGCCGTTGTACGTGGTGAACTCCGCGCTGCCCGCCGAGATCGGCACCGTCCTGAGGGTGCTGCCGTCCCGGACGACCGTCATGGTCTGGGTGTTCACGTCGACCGTGGAGACCTGCGAGCGTCCGACGGTGAAGGTGACCGTCTTCTTCTGTACGCCCTGGACGCCGTTCGCGCCCTCGACCCCGTCCAGGTCGATCTTCATCGTGACCTTGGAGCCGGCCTTCCAGTACTCCTCGGGCCGGAAGTCGAGCCGCTGCGCCCCGAACCAGTGCCCGGCCACCTTCTGCCCGCTGCTGGACGACACCGTGATGTGCGACTGCACGGCCTTCTTGTCGCTGATCGCCTTGTCGAACCTGAACGACACCGGCATCCCGACGCCCACCGTCGTCCCGTCGTCGGGCGTGTACGTCCCGATGAAGCTGTTCGCCGAACTGATGGTGGTGAACGTCGAGTCGGCGGCCGCGGCCCGCCCGTTCGCGTCCTTCGCCCTCGCCGTTATCTCGTACTTCGTCCCGCGCTCCAACTGCTCCTTCGGCTTCCAGCTGCCGCCGTCGGCGGATATCACCCCCGGTACGGCCGTCCCCGCGTCGGCCGCCGTCATCTTCACGTCCGTCAGCTTCCCGTCGCTGACCTTGACGCCGGTCGTGTTGATCGACGCACCGTTCGAGCCGTCCTCGGCCGAGATGGCGATCTTCGCCGCCGACGTCTTCGCGGAGCCCTGGCCGTTCTTGTCGTCGTCGTTCTTGGCATTGGCGCTTGCACCACACGCGGTGAGGGTGAGGGCGCCGACCATCAGGGCGGCACAGGCCCCGACTACGCGCCGCGCTGCTTTGTCCGGCGTTGTCACTAGTTGCTCCAGTTCTGGTGGTGTGTGCGATCCGCTCCAGTGCGTGGAGAAAGAGGGGACCGGTCGACGGTCGGGTTCCCAACGACCGCCGTGAACGCCATCACGTGACAGAACCGGGACACATTCGCGTCAGCGGCCCGCGTACAACTCCTCGTACGACGGCCATGCCCCGCCCGGCCCGTCCACCGACTCGGCGGCGCGTACGGCGCGCACGATCGCCCGGGTCACGACATCGGCGCCCGCCGCGAGGATCTCGTTCAGCGCCAGCGGCCGCTCGGTGTCCAGCGGGCGGGCGCCGGTCGCCAGCGCGAACACCGTGTCGCCGTCGTGCAGCAGGTGCACCGGCCGTACCGCCCGCGCGATGCCGTCGTGGGCCGTGCCGGCCACCTTCTGCGCCTGCGACTTCGACAGGTCCGCGTCGGTGGCGACCACCGCGAGCGTGGTGTTGAGCGGGGGAGGCGCGCTCTGCGCCGCGATCTCGGCGAGCCGCCGACGCGCGGCCTCGTGAACGCGCGCGTCCGGATACTCCACACGCCCCTGGAACAACTCCCCGTACAGCACCCCCGTTTCCGGATCCTCCACCGACCCCGCCGCGTTCGCCACCACCAGCGCGGCCACCGTGATCCCCGAGTCGAGGACGATGCTCGCGGTGCCCACGCCGCCCTTCATCAGCCCGGCCGCGGCGCCCGTACCCGCGCCCACGCAGCCCTCCCGCACCCGTGCGCCGGGCTCGCTCGCCGCGGCCGCCTCGACGGCAGCCCGTCCGGTGGCCGCGTCCGGCCTGGCCCGGAAGTCGCCGCCCCGCCCCAGGTCGAAGACGCAGGCGGCGGGCACCACCGGCACGACATGCGCCGGGTCCGCCCCCACCCGCACGCCGCGCCCCTGCTCCTCCAGCCAGGCCATCACCCCGGACGCCGCGTCGAGTCCGTACGCACTGCCGCCGGTCAGCACGATCGCGTCGACCTTCTGCACCACGTTGCGCGGGTCGAGGGCGTCGGTCTCCTTGGTGCCGGGTCCGCCGCCCCGCACGTCCACGGCGGCCACGGCGCCGCCCTCCGGGGCGAGCACGACCGTGGTGCCGGTGAGCCAACCGTCACCGGTGCGCGTGGCATGCCCCACGCGCACTCCGGCCACGTCCGTCAAAGCGTCGACTGTCATGGGGCCAGTCTCGTCCAGCCGCCGCCCCTGCCAGGAATGGTCCCGCCGCCGGGGCCGCCGGTCTGTTCTCCCCGCGGCGGACGGAGTGAGCCGTCCGTCTCGTGAACGCGTTCGCGACCCGGAGAAGGCCCGACACCCCGGGCCGTACCCTGGACGCATGACCACCGCCCCCGAGCCCGAGCCGCGCGAGCCGAAGCCCGCGCTGATCTTCGACGACCCGCTGGACCAGCAGTCCTCGGACGACACGGACCGCGGGTGGGGCGAGCGGCCGGGCGGCGACAGCGCGGCCGACCTGAAGCGCTTCCTCGACGAGAAGCCGCCCCACCACCTGTGAGCCGGGCGGGCCGCCGCCCGCCGTCGCTACGGCTCGTCGTGGCCCGAGCCGCGCTGCCGCTGCTGCGCGACCAGCGCGTCGCGGATCTCCTTGAGCACCTCCAGCTCGGACACCTCCATGACCTCCTGGGTGCCCTCCTTCGCCTTCCTGCGGGCCTCCTGCAGGGCGAGATACTTCGCCATGGGCAGGACCATCATGAAGTAGACGACGGCCGCGGTGATCACGAAACTGAGCGTGGCGCCGAGGACCGAGCCCCACAGGAGCCGGATCCCCTCGTCGCCCGTGCAGTTGTCGCTCAGACAGGAGCTGTAACTGTCGAGGTTCTTGGTGCCGATCGCTCCGACCAGCGGGTTGATGAGCCCCTTCACCACCGAGTTGACGATGTTGGTGAAGGCGGCACCGATGACCACCGCCACCGCCAGATCGACAACGTTCCCGCGCATCAGGAAGGCCTTGAAGCCCTCCCAGACGCTCGGCTTCTTCTCGCTCACGTAGGGGACTCTCCTCGCATGCACAGGGTGTGGAACAAACAGCTCCGCAACCTACGGCAGGGCGAGGCGACCGTGTCCAACCGGGTGGCACCAACGAGGGACCTGACGGGAACGTGCGAGGTCCGGGAATCACGCGGCTCAGCACAGCGTCACCGCCAGCCGGGCCGTCGCGCTCGCCCCGGCGAGGTTCGCCGCGGTGGCGCGCGGCACCGAGAGGACCACCAGCGCCCCGGCCTCGGTCGCGCCGTCCAGCGGCTGCGGCACCTTCGTGACCCGTGCCCCGCGGGCGACCACACGCGCCTCGCCACCGGTCGCCGTCTCCTCGGCGGCGATGACGTCCACCCGGTCGCCGGGCCGCAGCAACCGGACCGTGGCACCGTCGGCGATCCGCACCGGCGCCGTCACGGTCCGCACGGCACGGCGCTCCCGTAGGGGCTCCGTCTCCGGATGCCCGCCGGTCCGCTCCGTGTCGCGCGGTCCCGCCGCCACGAGCGCCGCCGCGGTGACGGCGAGGCCGACCGCCACGGCCCGCCTGCGGTGCCGCAGGAGCCGTTGTGCCTGATACCACCCGCCGCGCACCCGCACCGGGGCGAAGTGCGGCACCTCGCACGTGGGAGGTGCGTCCGTGCCGAGCGGGCGCGGAGGGAGGGGAGAAAGGGAGGAAGAGGGACGAGGGGAGGACGGGGGAGAAGGAGCGAAGGACATGGGAACCACCACCTGCGACGAGGAATCGGCCTGCGATGCCACGATGAGGCTTCGCGCCGATTCCCGCCGAGGCCCGTGGGCTACTGGCGGGTTGTGGACAACTCCCTCACCCGAACGGGAAGTTCCGCAGCCGTGGAGCCCTCGCCGCCCACCCCCGTCCGGCGGCTACGGCAGTGCGAACCCCGGATCCATCCCGCCCAGCGCGTTCGTGCACAGGCAGTCCCGCTCCTCGGCCGAGGGCAGCGCGGCCACCGCGTCGAACAGCACGCCCCGCAGGCGGTCCACGTTCGCCGCGAACACCCGCAGCACCTCGTCGTGGGAGACGCCCTCACCGGTCTCGGCGCCGGCGTCGAGATCCGTGACCAGGGTCAACGACGTGTAGCAGAGCTCGAGTTCACGGGCGAGCGAGGCTTCCGGGTGACCGGTCATGCCGACCACCGACCAGCCCTGGGCCTGGTGCCACAACGATTCGGCACGGGTCGAGAAGCGCGGCCCCTCGATCACCACCAGCGTGCCGCCGTCCACCGGCTCCCAGTCCTGCCCGCGAGCCGCCTTCAGCGCGGCCGTCCGCCCGGCCGGGCAGTAGGGGTCGGCCAGGGACACGTGCACCACGTTCGGCATCGAGCCGTCCGGCAGCGGCAGCCCGTCGAAGTAGGTGCCTGCCCGCGACTTCGTACGGTCGACCAGTTGGTCCGGCACCAGCAGCGTGCCCGGCCCGTACTCGCGGCGCAGCCCGCCCACCGCACACGGGCCGAGGACCTGGCGCACACCGACCGACCTGAGCGCCCACAGGTTGGCGCGGTAGTTGATCCGGTGCGGGGGCAGATGGTGGCCGCGGCCGTGCCGGGGCAGGAACGCGACCCGCCGGCCGGCGACCTCGCCGAGGAAGAGGGAGTCGCTGGGCGACCCGTAGGGGGTGTCCACCTGGATCTCGGTCACGTCGTCGAGGAACGAGTAGAAGCCGGAGCCCCCGATTACGCCGATCTCTGCGTTCGCCATGACCAGCACAGTAACCGGCGCCGTCCGAAACCGGATCCCGGGTCCGGAAACGGCGTCCGGGGCGCGGCCCGGAAACGGCGTCCGGAGCCGAGATCCGGCCGCAGCGCGCGGAGCCCGGCCCGGAGCCGGCGTCCCGCGGCCGGGTCATGGACACAGCGAGAACCCCGCCGTCGTACGACGGCAGGGTTCCGTGAGCGTGTGCGGCCTTATGCGGCCGAGCTGCTGCTGGACGAGGTGCCCGTGCTCGACGACTTCGACTTCGACTTCGACTTCGAGTCCGAGGACGACGAAGAAGAAGAGGACGAGGCGGACGACGAGTCGGACTTCGTGTCCGAGGACGTCGACGACTTCGCGGACGCCGGCGACGTGCTCGACGAGGAGCCGCGGCTGTCATTGCGGTAGAAGCCGGAGCCCTTGAAGACAATGCCGACCGCGGAGAACACCTTCTTCAGGCGTCCACTGCAGTTGGGGCACTCGGTAAGGGCGTCGTCGGTGAACTTCTGCACCGCCTCGAGGCCCTCGCCGCACTCGGTGCACTGGTACTGATAGGTGGGCACTGTCTTCCTCCTGGCACTCTCACTCAATGAGTGCTAACGATGGTCCATAGTGACGCATTCCCGGGGATCAGTCCACTGCCACCGGCACTCGGTGACCGACGCCACGTGCCACGGTGCGGCTGTGCGGCCGTACCGAAAGGCGTGAGCGCAGTGCCAGCAGGGTCGTCAGGGCGAGCAGGGTGCCGCCCATCGGCACCAGGAACCCGGCGCCCTCCCGGAAGCCGTCCTCCAGTTGCCCGGCGACCGTGACGGCCGCCGCCTGTCCGAGGGCGACCGCGCCGGTCAGCCAGGTGAAGGCCTCGGTGCGGGCGCCGGCCGGAACCAGGTTCTCGACCAGGGTGTAGCCGGTGATCAGGGCGGGCGCGATGCACATCCCGACGAGCAGGCCGAGTCCGGCCAGGACGAGCACCGAGTGGGCCGCCCACAGGCCGGACGCGGTCAGTGCGAGGGCGACGTATCCGACGACCAGGCGCCGCTGCGGGGCGACCTTCCACGCGATGGCGCCGCAGACGAGGCCGGAGAGCATGTTGCCCGCGGCGAAGGTGCCGTAGAGGACACCGTTGAGGCCCGGTTCGCCGATCGACTCGGAGAAGGCGGCCAGCGACACCTGCATACCGCCGAAGACGGAACCGATGCCGAGGAAGGCCACGATCAGGACCCGCACCCCGGGGACGCGAAGGGCGGAACCGTGCTCCACGCGCGCGTGTCCGCGTGCGGCGACCGTCGGCTGTGTGCTCTTCTGCGCGGCGAACAGCAGGCCGCCGATCAGCGTCAGCGACGCCTCCGTCACCAGACCCGCGGCGGGGTCGACGGCCGTGCACAGGGCGGTGGCCAGCAGCGGGCCGACGACGAAGGTCAGTTCGTCGGTGACGGACTCGAACGCGGCCGCCGTGGACATCAGGGGCGAGCCCTTGAGCTTCACGCCCCAGCGGGCGCGCACCATGGGGCCGATCTGGGGCTGTGAGGCGCCCGTGGGCACGGCGGCGACGAGCAGTGCCCACAGGGGAGCGTGGGCCAGCGCGAGGACGGTCAGGGCCAGGCCGGACAGCGCGTGCACGAGCACGCCCGGGATCAGTACGGCGCGCTGCCCGTAGCGGTCGGCGAGGCGGCCGGTGTAGGGAGCGAACAGCGCCATGGAGACGCCGGTGACGGCCGCGGCGGCGCCGGCCGCGCCGTAGGAGCCGGTGGTGTGCTGCACGAGCAGCACGATGGAGACGGTGAGCATCCCGAACGGCTGGCGTGCCGCGAAGCCGGGGAGCAGGAACGTCCAGGCGCCGCGCGTGCGCAGCAGTTGCCCGTAGCCGGGACGGGGGGTGACCGTGGATGCCACGGCCCGTGCCTTTCTGCCGCCTGGTAGCGCGGCCCCTGGTCCGGGGCGACGGCGCCGAGAGCTGTCCTCTTGCGCGGACTGCGGTGGATACCGGCGCCCACTGAGGGGGGCGTCCCGGCCGCCATACGGTCGCGCCAGCACTGCGTCAGGCAGAGTTGGTTCGATCGGAATGCGCCTTCATCGTACAGGGATCAAAGCCCGGTGAGCCTGTGAAAACGAGCACCATGGGCGTGACCACCTGCGATGGTGAGGGGTGTGAAGGGTACGAAACGTGCCCTTAATGACCCGTGCCGGCGCCGTTCGTGCCCAGCCACCCGGCCAGCTTGCCGCCGCGTCCCACCGCGCGCAGCCGCCGCTCGGCCGCGTCCCGGACGGGATCCGTGGCGACCACGAGGAGCTCGTCGCCCCGTCGCAGCACCGTCGTCGGCAGCGGAACGAACGACGTTCCCTCGCGGACGACGAGGGTGACCCCGGCCCCCGCCGGCAGGCGCAGTTCGCCCACCTCGACGCCGTGCATCCTCGACCCGTCCGGGATCGCGACCGACAGCAGGTGGCCGCGCAGCCGCTCCAGGGGTGCCGACTCGATCCCTAGGTCGGCGGCCTCGGCGTCTCCCCCCAGCCTCAGCTTGCGGGCGAGCCACGGCAGGGTCGGCCCCTGGACGAGGGTGTAGACGACGACCAGGACGAAGACGATGTTGAAGATCCGGCGGCTGGCCTCGACACCCTCCACCATGGGGATCGTCGCGAGGATGATGGGCACGGCGCCGCGCAGCCCGGCCCAGGACATGAGTGTCTGCTCCTGCCACGGCACCCGGAACGGGGTCAGGCAGAGCACCACGCTCAGCGGGCGGGCCACCATCGTCAGGACCAGCCCGATGACGAGCGCGGGCAGGATGTCGTCGCCCAGCTCGTGCGGGGTGACCAGCAGACCGAGCAGGACGAACATGCCGATCTGGGCGAGCCAGCCGAGTCCGTCGGCGAATCCGCGGGTGGCGGGCCAGTGCGGCAGCTTGGCGTTGCCCATCGCCATCGCGGCGAGGTAGACGGCGAGGAAGCCGCTGCCGTGCGCCAGCGCGCCCGCCGCGTACGCGGTGACGGCGATGGCCATGACGGCGATCGGGTACAGGCCGGAGGCGGGCAGCGCCACGTGCCGCAGGCCCCAGGAGCCCAGCCAGCCCACCGCGATGCCGATGGCGGCGCCGATGGCCAGTTCAAGGGCTATTTCGCCGATCAGCACGTACCAGTGCTCGACGGGGCCCGCGGTGGAGAAGGAGACCACCAGGATCACGACGGGAGCGTCGTTGAAGCCGGACTCGGCCTCCAGCGTGCCCGTCACGCGCGCGGGCAGGGGGATCTTCCGCAGCACGGAGAAGACCGCCGCGGCGTCCGTCGAGGACACCACCGCGCCGATGATGAGTGCCTGGCGCCACTCCAGGTTGATCAGATAGTGCGCGGCCGTCGCCGTGACCCCCACACTCACCGCGACTCCCACCAGCGCCAGCGCGGAGGCGGCCGGCAGGGCCGGCCTGATCTCCTTCCACTTCGTGCCGAGGCCACCTTCGGCCAGGATCACGACGAGGGCCGCGTATCCGATGACCTGGGTGAGTTCGGCGTTGTCGAAGTGGATGTCGCCGATGCCGTCCTGGCCCATGGCGATGCCGATCCCCAGGTACACGAGCAGGCTGGGGAGCCCGCTGCGCGAGGAGATCCGGACCGCTGCCACGGCGACGAGCAGGACGAGCGAGCAGACGAGCAGGAGTTGGTTGAGATGGTGGACAGTCAGCGGCCGTTCCCTTCCCTGGCTCGCACGCTGCACGCGCGCGGGCTCACGTACATAGGACACGAAGTGGTGACGCTTCGCACCCAAGTACTTCGTTACCTTACCTAACTCTTGACGATTTCTTGACTCTCCGCGAGGTGTGATCGAACGTATGCCCGTTCTGGTTCCCGACTCCGCGTCAAGGGGCGCTGGGCCCTGCGCCTATGGTTGCTCCAGCGCTCAGTCAAAAGCACAGCCCGCCCTGCCGCTCGCGTTAGGACAGCAAGGACAGCGATGCCCCCCAACACCACCGCCTCTTCGGGTCAGCAGCCCGGCAAGTCCGGCAGGAAGAAGGGGCGCAAAGCCCGCTTGTTCGTCCTCGTGCTGGTGCTGGCCATCATCGGGGGCGTCGCCTACGGGGCGTACTGGTCGATCAGCACCGTCCGTGCCTCCTTCCCGCAGACGCAGGGTTCCCTCACACTCAAGGGCCTGTCGGGTCCCGTCGAGGTCAAGCGCGACGGCTACGGCATCCCGCAGATCTACGCCTCCTCCGACGCGGACCTGTTCATGGCGCAGGGCTACGTCCAGGCGCAGGACCGCTTCTACGAGATGGACGTACGCCGTCACATGACCTCCGGGCGCCTGTCGGAGATGTTCGGCAAGGGCCAGGTCAAGAACGACGAGTTCCTGCGCACCCTGGGCTGGGACCGGGTCGCGAAGGAGGAGTACGACAAGACACTGTCGGCCTCCACGAAAAAGTACCTCCAGGCCTACGCCAAGGGGGTCAACGCCTACCTCCAGGGCAAGGACGGCAAGGACATCTCCCTGGAGTACGCGGCCCTCGGCTTCGAGAACGACTACAAGCCCGGGGCGTGGACCCCGGTCGACTCGGTCGCGTGGCTGAAGGCCATGGCCTGGGACCTGCGCGGCAACATGCAGGACGAGATCGACCGCGCCCTGATGACCAGCCGCCTCGGCCCGAAGCAGATCGCCGACCTGTACCCCGAGTACCCGTACAGCCGGAACCGGACGATCGTCCAGCAGGGCCAGTACGACGAGCTCACGGGAACCTTCGAGGGCGCCGGCGGCACGTCCGACGGTGGAACGTCCACGAGCGGCGCCAGCGGCACCGGCGGCACCGGGACGGGCACCTCGTCCTCCACGGCCGGCTCCGCCCTGCAGAGCCAGCTCACGGGCCTCCAGAACATCCTGGACGACGTCCCGACGGCCGTCGGCGTGAACGGCAACGGCATCGGCTCGAACTCCTGGGTCGTGGCCGGGAAGTACACCATCACCGGCAAGCCGCTCATGGCCAACGACCCGCACCTGTCCGCCTCGCTGCCGTCCGTCTGGTACCAGATGGGCCTGCACTGCCGGACCGTCTCCGCGACCTGCCAGTACGACGTCAGCGGCTACACCTTCGCGGGCATGCCCGGCGTGATAATCGGTCACAACCAGGACATCTCCTGGGGCATGACCAACTCCGGCGTCGACGTCACCGACCTCTACCTGGAGAAGCTCTCCGGCGACGGCTATCTGTACGACGGCAAGGTGAAGCCCTTCACCACGCGCGAGGAGACCATCAAGGTCGCCGGCGGCGCCGCCAAGAAGATCGTCGTCCGGGAGACCGACAACGGGCCCCTGCTGTCCGACCGTGACGACGAGCTCGTGAAGGTCGGCAAGAAGGCCACGGTCGACACCTCCGCACCCGACCGCGGCGACGGCTACGGCATCGCGCTGCGCTGGACCGCGCTGGACCCGGGCACCTCCATGGACGCCGTCTTCGCGATGGGCAAGGCGACCGACTGGAACAGCTTCCGCAAGGCCGCCGCCCTGTTCGACGTGCCCTCGCAGAACCTCGTGTACGCCGACACCGATGACAACATCGGCTACACCCTGCCCGGCAGGATCCCCACGCGCGCGGAGGGCGACGACGGCTCCATCCCGGCGCCGGGCTGGGACTCGAAGTACAAGTGGACCGGCTACATCAAGCAGGACGAGCTGCCCTACGAGTACAACCCGGAGCGCGGCTACATCGTCACCGCCAACCAGGCCGTGATCGACCAGGACAAGTACCCCTACACGCTCACCACGGACTGGGGCTACGGCACCCGAAGCCAGCGCATCACCGACCTGATCGAGTCGAAGATCAAGGGCGGCGGCAAGATCTCCACCGACGACATGCGCCAGATGCAGCTGGACAACAGCAGCGAGATCGCCAAGCTGCTCGTGCCCAAGCTGTTGAAGATCAACCTCGACGACCCCCACGTCCGTGAGGCGCAGGAACTCCTCGAGGGCTGGGACTACACCCAGGACGCCGACTCGGCCGCGGCCGCCTACTTCAACTCGGTCTGGCGCAACATCCTCAAGCTCGCCTTCGGCAACAAGCTGCCCAAGGAGCTGCGGGTCAAGGGCCAGTGCCTGTGGGTCGACCAGATCAGCACCACCGGCCCCGCCGACGAGGCCGGCAAGGTGATCGAGTGCGGCCAGCGCGACGCCGACCAGGCGCAGCCGGACGGCGGCGACCGCTGGTTCGAGGTGGTCCGCAACCTCATGAACGACGAGAAGAGCGACTGGTGGACGACGCCCGGTTCGGGCAACCGGGAGGGCGCCCTCAAGAACCGCGACAAGCTGTTCGAGCGCGCCATGATCGACGCCCGCTGGGAACTGACCGCCAAGCTCGGCAAGGACATCGACACCTGGAGCTGGGGCCGGCTGCACCGCCTGTTCCTGAAGAACCAGACGCTCGGCACCGAGGGCCCCGGTTTCCTGCAGTACATGCTCAACCGCGGCCCCTGGAAGCTCAGCGGCGGCGAGGCGGCGGTCAACGCGACCGGCTGGAACGCGGCCGGCGGCTACGGCGTCGTCTGGGTGCCGTCGATGCGGATGGTGGTCAACCTCGGCGACCTCGACAAGTCGAAGTGGATCAACCTCACCGGTGCCTCCGGGCACGCCTACAGCGCCCACTACACCGACCAGACGGGCAAGTGGGTCAAGGGCGAACTGCTGGACTGGTCCTTCTCGGCCAAGGCGGTCGACGACAGCACGAGCGACACCCTGGAACTCAAGCCGTGACCCACCAACGGCACTGACGGCACGCCGTCGAACCGGCCCTCCACGCGCGCGTGGAGGGCCGGTTCGCGTTCAGTGCCCGGGCTGGAAGCGGCGCACGCCCGACGGCGTCACCACCGCGTGCACCGGCCGGTCGTGCGTCTGTGACGGCACGCGCTCCACGACCTCCGAGTCGTACAGCAGCACCACCAGCGCGGGGTGTGCGCCCGCGCGCTCCAGGCGCGCGAGGACCCGGTCGTACGACCCTCCGCCGCGCCCCAGACGCATACCGTGCGCGTCCACCGCGAGGCCCGGCAGCAGCACGGCGTCGGCGGCGGTCACGGCGTCCGCGCCCAGGCGCTCGGCGGCCGGCTCGAAGAGGGCCATCTTTCCGCCGTGTTGGACGCGCACGAGGGAGCCCTCGCCGGTGTAGGCGCCCCAGTCCAGGTCGTTGTCGGGCAGGAGCGCCGGAAGCAGGACCCGCACGCCCCGCGTGCGCAGCGCGTCCAGGAGTGTGAGCGTCCCGGGTTCACTCCCCACGGAGACGTACGCCGCCACCGTGCGCGCCCGCGCCAGCTCGGGCAGCTCCAACGCCCTCCCGGCCAGCGCGCCGGCGGCTTCCCGCACGTCATCGGCCGTCAACGTGTTCCTCACCGCGAGGATTTCTCGCCGCAACATGCGCTTGTCAGGCTCACCCGGACGTCCGATGTGACTCATAGGTTGCTCTGTATCCTTTCAATCCGCTCATATGAGAACCAATTAACCGGAGCCTCAGATTCCCAGCAAAGACACCGGATAAGGTTGCGGACATGACTCAGTCGCACCCTCGGATCAGCAAGGCTGTCATCCCCGCAGCAGGCCTCGGCACCCGCTTCCTGCCGGCCACCAAGGCCACCCCCAAAGAGATGCTGCCGGTCGTCGACAAGCCCGCGATCCAGTACGTGGTCGAGGAGGCCGCCTCCGCGGGCCTCGACGACGTCCTCATGATCACGGGACGCAACAAGCGTCCCCTCGAGGACCACTTCGACCGCAACTACGAGCTGGAATCGGCCCTTCAGAAGAAGGGCGACGCGGACCGGCTCGCGAAGGTGCAGGAGTCCAGCGACCTCGCCACCATGCACTACGTCCGTCAGGGCGACCCCAAGGGCCTCGGTCACGCCGTGCTGTGCGCCGCCCCGCACGTCGGCCACGAGCCCTTCGCCGTCCTCCTCGGCGACGACCTGATCGACCCGCGCGACCCGCTGCTCAAGCGGATGGTCGAGGTCCAGGAGCAGCGCGGCGGCAGCGTCATCGCGCTCATGGAGGTCGCCCCCGAACAGATTCACCTCTACGGCTGTGCGGCCGTCGAGGTCACCGAGGACAGCGACGTCGTCCAGGTGACCGGCCTGGTCGAGAAGCCCGACCCGGCCGACGCCCCGTCCAACTACGCGGTCATCGGCCGCTACGTCCTCGACCCGCACATCTTCGACATACTCCGCAAGACCGAGCCCGGCCGCGGCGGCGAGATCCAGCTCACCGACGCCCTCCAGCAGCTCGCCGAGGACGAGAAGGTCGGCGGCCCGGTGCACGGCGTCGTCTTCAAGGGCCGCCGCTATGACACCGGCGACCGTGGCGACTACCTGCGTGCCATTGTCAGACTCGCGTGCGAACGTGAAGACCTGGGCCCGGACTTCCGGACCTGGCTTCGCAGTTACGTAGCCGAGGAGATGTAACGACGTTGAGCAGCGCCGCACCCCGCACCACCGGCCACGACCAGCTGTGGTCGGTGGACGAGCACCTGGAGGACATCCTCGCGACCGTCCGCCCCCTGGAACCCATCGAGCTGCAACTCCTCGACGCCCAGGGCTGCGTCCTGGTCGAGGACATCACGGTGCCGGTGTCCCTGCCGCCGTTCGACAACAGCTCCATGGACGGGTACGCGGTGCGGGTCACGGATGTCGCGGGCGCGAGCGAGGAGTACCCCGCCGTCCTGGACGTCGTCGGGGACGTCGCGGCCGGCCAGGCCGACCTGCTGCACGTGGGACCCGGCCAGGCCGCCCGCATCATGACCGGCGCCCCGCTGCCGCCAGGCGCCGAGACCGTCGTCCCCGTCGAGTGGACGGACGGCGGCCTCGGCGAGGGCCCCGTGACCGGGATGCGAGCCCGCGTCCAGGCCCCCGACGGCGCCGAGGGGCACGTGCACGTGTACCGGCCGGCCGAGGCCCGCGCGCACGTGCGCGCCAAGGGCAGTGACGTGAAGGCAGGGGACCGCGCCCTGGAGTCGGGCACCGTCCTCGGCCCGCCCCAGATCGCCCTGCTCGCCGCGATCGGCCGCGCCACCGTACGCGTCCGGCCGCGCCCGCGCGTGGTCGTCATGTCCACCGGCAGTGAGCTCGTCCAGCCCGGCCAGGAACTCGGCAGCGGCCAGATCCACGACTCCAACAGCTTCGCCCTCACCGCCGCCGCGATCGACGCAGGCGCCATCGCCTACCGGGTGGGCGCCGTCGCCGACGACGCCGAGACCCTGCGGTCCACCATCGAGGACCAGCTCGTCCGCGCCGACCTCATGGTCACCACCGGAGGTGTGAGCGTCGGGGCGTACGACGTCGTCAAGGAGGCGCTGTCGCACGTCGGCGACGAGGACGAGGCCGGCAGCGGCATCGAGTTCCGCAAACTCGCCATGCAGCCCGGCAAGCCCCAGGGATTCGGCTCCATCGGCCCCGACCACACACCGCTGCTGGCCCTGCCCGGCAACCCCGTGTCGTCGTACGTCTCCTTCGAGCTGTTCGTGCGCCCCGCGATCCGCGCCCTGATGGGCCTCCCGGACGTCCACCGGCCGCGGACCCGCGCGACGCTCACCACCCACAAGGCGCTGACCTCGCCGAAGGGCCGCCGGCAGTTCCTGCGCGGGACGTACGCCGACGGTGCGGTCACCCCGGTCGGCGGTGCCGGATCGCACCTGGTCGCGGCCCTCGCGCACGCCGACGCGCTGATCGTCGTCCCCGAGGACGTGGAGTCCGTGGAGCCCGGCGCCGAGATCGAGGTCGTCCTCCTCGGCTGAGCAGCGGGGGTCCGCGCCGCTCAAGGGTTCAACTTGGCGGTACCGTGTCGCGCACAACAGGCTCACGCGCCGCATCGCGCCGGGCCCGGACCGGGAGCGCGACACAGCATGACAGTGCCTTCCCGGGGGGAGACCCCCGGACCCTCTGTGCAGGACCGTCTGACCCACATCGACGAGGCGGGCGCGGCCCGCATGGTCGACGTGTCCGGCAAGGACGTGACCGCGCGCACCGCCAGCGCCAGCGGCCGGGTCCTGGTCTCCTCCCGCGTGGTCGAGCTGCTGCGCGGCGAGGGCGTCCCCAAGGGAGACGCCCTGGCCACCGCGCGGATCGCGGGCATCATGGGGGCCAAGCGCACCCCCGACCTCATCCCGTTGTGTCACCCCTTGTCGGTGTCCGGTGTGAAACTGGATCTGAGGGTCGCGGACGACGCCGTGGAGATCTTGGCCACGGTGAAGACGACGGACCGCACGGGCGTCGAGATGGAAGCCCTCACCGCGGTCTCCGTCGCCGCGCTCACCGTGATCGACATGGTCAAGGCGGTCGACAAGGGAGCGGTCATCACGGACGTCAGGGTCGAAGAGAAGACGGGCGGCAAGTCGGGCGACTGGAGCCGGGCATGACGTATCGCGCTCTCGTCATCACCGCCTCCAACCGGGCCGCCGCCGGGATCTACGAGGACAAGGGCGGCCCGCTGATCGCCGACGGCCTCAAGGGCTTCGGCTTCGCCGTCGAGGGGCCGCAGGTCGTCCCCGACGGGGAGCCGGTGGAGGCCGCCCTGCGCGCCGGGGTGGACGCCGGATACGACGTCATCGTCACCACCGGCGGCACCGGCATCTCGCCCACCGACCGGACCCCCGAGGCGACGCGCCGGGTGATCGACCACGAGGTGCCGGGCATCGCGGAGGCGATCAGGGCGTTCGGACGGGAGAAGGTGCCGACGGCGGTGCTCTCCCGGGGGCTGGCCGGAGTGGCGGGGCGCACGCTGATCGTCAATCTGCCGGGCTCCACCGGCGGGGTGCGGGACGGACTGGCCGTCCTGGAGCCCCTGTTGGCGCACGCCGTCGACCAGCTGCGCGGCGGCGACCACCCCAGACCCGCCGCCGGTAGTGGGGGTGCGAGCTGAACAGCCCATCCTGGCCCGTCGTACTGGCGGACGGCGATGTCGTCCTCCGGCCGATAAGAATGCGCGACCAGCGGCCGTGGCGCGAGGTCAACCGGCGCAACCGGGACTGGCTGCGGCCCTGGGAGGCGACGATTCCGCCGCCCACGCCCAGCGGGCCCATCGCGCACCGGCCGACCTACCGCCAGATGGTCCGGCATCTGCGGGCCGAGGCGAACGCGGGCCGCATGCTGCCGTTCGTCATCGAGTACCAGGGCCGGCTGGTCGGGCAGCTGACGGTCGCCGGAATCACCTGGGGCTCGATGTGCTCGGGCCATGTCGGCTACTGGGTCGACGAGTCGGTGGCCGGCCGCGGAGTGATGCCGACATCCGTAGCGCTCGTCGTGGACCACTGTTTCCGGACCGTGGGCCTGCACCGCATCGAGGTCTGCATTCGCCCCGAGAACGGGCCCAGCCGCCGGGTCGTGGAGAAACTCGGATTCCGCGAGGAGGGCCTGAGACCGCGCTATCTCCACATCGACGGCGCCTGGCGCGACCACCTCGTGTTCGCACTCACCGCGGAGGAGGTGCCCGACGGTTTGCTCAGGCGCTGGCAGCGGGCACGATCCAGGAGCACCCCGCACGACAATCCCGCATAACGCGGAAATTGAATATGTGTTCGAAAATGATCGGCGGATGACCGTCTCGGGGCAGGGAATTCGCTACCTCGGTGGCCTGTTGATCGCATCGGTCACAAAAAAAGCTCGAAATATCAGCCAGATCGTGCGACACACCGGCGTAATTGGCAGATGGCCTCACGCAAACCCCTCTACCGTGTGAGGCGTGAGCAGCAGCGGCCTCATCTACGCAGTCATTGTCGGGGCCTGGGCCGCCTACTTGGTGCCGATGTGGCTCCGTAGGCAGGACGAGCTGAACGAGGCCCGTCCGACGGAACGCTTCAGCACGGCCATCCGGTTGCTGTCCGGACGGGCGGGCATGGAGCGCCGATACGCCAAGGACCTGCGGGCGCGCTCCACCGAAGAGGAGGAGTCCAGCGCCGCGGACCCGGGCGCGGTCACCGATTCGGTGGACGTCCGGGCCTTCGCCATGCCTCCGGCCCGTCCGCAGGCGCAGGCCGCGGTCCAGGAGCAGGCGCCGGCCCGGTCGGAACAGGCGCGCGAACCGGCGCGCGAGAAGGCGAGTGCGCCCGCGCGGAAGCGGGTGCCGGTCGCCCGGCGCACGCCCGCGGAGGAAGCGGCCGCCGCGCGCGCCCGGCGCACGAAGGTGCTCGCGCGCCGTCGGCGTACGACCGTCATGTTGTTCATCGCCTTCTCGCTCGGCGCGATCGTCGCCGCGGTCGGCGGGCTCACCTTCCTCTGGGCGCCCGGTGTTCCCGCCGTGCTGCTCAGCGCGTACATCGCCTACCTGCGCTCCCAGGAGCGCCGGCGTTTCGCGTACCAGATGGACCGTCGCCGTGCCGAGGTCGCCGCACAGCGACTGCGTGAGCGGACACGCCAGCCGCGCAGGCGCGCGTCCGTCGACACGGGCGCCGACGCCGAGGAGCCGGACCGAGGGCCCGCGTCCGAGCTGGACCCCGGGCTGTCGGCGCTGGCCGCGGACCGGCGTGCGCTCGTCGAGCAGACCGACCACGCGGAGTGGGTGGACCAGCAGCGCGAGCGCCAGCAGCGGCCCGGTCACGGCGACAGCTGGGACCCGGTGCCGGTGCCGCTGCCGACGTACGTGACCGCCCCGGTCGCTCCGCGGGCCACCTCCGACGTGGACCTCGGGGCGCCTGACGCGTGGAGCTCCGCGCGGTCCAGTGCCGCCACGCCCGAGCAGGAGGCGCGGCCGGACGAGCGGGACGGCCAGGCGGAGGAGGAGGCCGCCGACGAGGAGGACAAGCCGGCGTCGGACGATCGCAGTGACGCCCGTCGCGCCGCCTCCGCCCGACGCGCCCGTGAGCGTGGCCGCACGCCGCTCTTCGACCAGTACGAGGACGGCGACCGGCCGCGTGCCGCGAACGAGTGACCCGAGGTGGTGTGACCAGCCCGGGAACGGATTTCCAAGCACCCGGACCGGGATGCTAGAGTTTCACTCGTTGCAAGGGCCTGTGGCGCAGTCTGGTAGCGCACCTCGTTCGCATCGAGGGGGTCTGGGGTTCAAATCCCCACAGGTCCACCGCAACGACTGTTCCGGGGTGACTCGGGGGCAGTTGACGAGATCCCGTCCGATCTGACCGATCGGGCGGGATCTTCGTGTTTCACCTCGCCCATCGCAATCGCCCTCTCAGGACCGCCCGTTGGCGGCCGAGGCGCGCTGTTCCAGTCGCAGCAGAGCCAGCCTGCCCCACTCGAGGTTGTCGCGTTCGAAGGCCATGCCCCGCATCAGCGTGAGGTAGGGGCCGACGCGCTCGGCGGTGGCGAAGTACTCGTCCTCGGTGCGTCCGTCCAGCAGGCGTCGGCGGAGGCGTTCGTAGGAATCCAGTTTGGCCGTGGCCCACTCCATGCGTTCGGCGATCCCGGCGCGTACGGCCTCGATGTCGCCGGCGTCGACGCACTGGACCTTCACCAGCAACTCGTCCCGGATCGCCGTCGGCTTGCCGGGGAGTTCGGCGGTGTAGGCGCGCACGGCCTCCAGTCCGGCCTCGGTGAGCGTGAAGAGCCGCTTGTTGGGGCGACGCTCCTGCTCGACGACGCGGGCCGAGATGAGGCCATCGCTCTCCATGCGCTCGAGCTCTCGGTAGAGCTGCTGAGGGGTGGCCGTCCAGAAGTTGGCCACCGAGGCGTCGAACCCCTTCGCGAGGTCGTACCCGGACGCCTCGCCTTCCAGAAGTGCGGCCATCAGGGCGTTGCGCAAAGCCATGATCCGATCTTACTCTGCAACACACCTATTCAACTCGTTTAGTATGTGAGGTGATCTCGTGCACCCCTTCCGGAAAGCCGTCGAGGCCGGTGACATGGACGCGGCGGCCGCCCTGCTGGCCGAGAACGTCGTCTTCACCAGCCCGGTCGTCTTCAAGCCGTACGAAGGCAAGGCGATCACCAGCGCGATCCTGCGCGCCGTGGCGCAGGTCTTCGAGGACTTCACGTACGTACGGGAGATCGCGAACCCCGACGGGCGCGACCACGCCCTCGTCTTCACCGCGACCGTCGACGGCAAGCAGCTCACCGGCTGCGACTTCCTGCACGTCGACGAGGACGGCAGGATCGACGACTTCATGGTCATGGTCCGCCCGCTGTCGGCGGCGCAGGCCCTGTCCGCCGCCATGGGTGCGCAGTTCGAGCGGATCGCCCGGGAGGCGGCCGGGCGGGAGTGACGGCACCGGCGCACCTCCCTGAGCCGGGCGGCTACAGGGGTTTGGCGAAGCAGCGGCTCTCCTCGAAGTGCCGGTAGTAGCCGAACTTGGTGCACGGCTCGTACCCGCTGGACGTGTAGAGAGCGATGGCCTCGGGCTGCTCGGTGCCGGTCTCCAGGACCATGCGTGCGCGGCCGGCCGTGCGGGCGTCCTCCTCCAGGACGGCCAGCATGCGGCGGGCGAGGCCGCGGCCGCGCATCGCGTCGATGACGTACATCCGCTTGAGCTCGGCGTCGCCGTCGAGGTTGCCCTCGCCGTTGGTGTCCTGGGCGCGCCAGCCACCCGTGGCGACGGGGGAGTCGTCCTCGTCGTACGCGATCAGGTAGACCCCGTTCGGAGGGTCGAAGTCCGCGGGGTCCAGAGGGGTGGCGTCTCCGCCGTCGCCGTAACGCAGGTGGTACTCGGCCTGCACCTGGTCGTTGAGCTTCACGGCGTCGGGGTGGTCGAAAGAGACGCGACGTATGTTCACGCTGGTCACCGTAGGTAGATCCAATCCTGGTCGGGGTTCGATCCAGTGTGCCGGTATCGTGCCGGGGTGCTCACTGTGACTTCCGCCAATGTGAACGGACTGCGCGCCGCCGCGAAGAAGGGCTTCGTGGAATGGCTCGCGGAGACCTCCGCCGACGTGCTCTGCCTCCAGGAGGTGCGCGCGGAACCGCAGCAACTGCCCGAGCACGTCCGCACGCCCGACGGCTGGCACGTCGTGCACGCGCCCGCCGCCGCGAAGGGCCGGGCCGGCGTCTCCCTCTACACCCGCCGCGAGCCCGACCGGGTCCGGGTCGGCTTCGGCTCGGCCGAGTTCGACACCAGCGGTCGCTACGTCGAGGCCGACCTGCCCGGCGTCACCGTCGCCTCCCTCTACCTGCCCTCCGGCGAGGTCGGCACCGAGCGCCAGGACGAGAAGGTCCGCTTCATGGGCGAGTTCCTCGCCCATCTGAAGGACCTGCGCGAGCGCTCCGCCGCCGACGGCCGGGAGGTCGTCGTCTGTGGCGACTGGAACATCGCCCACCAGCAGGCCGACCTCAAGAACTGGCGGGCGAACCAGAAGAGTTCCGGCTTCCTGCCGGAGGAGCGGGAGTGGCTGAGCCGGGTCTTCGATCCGGCGGAGGGCGGCTACGTCGACGTCGTGCGGGCACTGCACCCGGACGTCGACGGCCCGTACACGTGGTGGTCGTACCGGGGGCGGGCCTTCGACAACGACACGGGATGGCGCATCGACCTCGCCGTCGCGACGCCGGGTCTCGCCGCCAAGGCGGTCAAGGGGTACGTGGAGCGCGCGGCCACGCATGCCGAGCGGTGGTCCGACCATGCGCCGGTCACCGTCGTCTACGACCTCTAGCCGACGTCGACCTCTAACGCCGCTTGCGCATCCGCCGGTCCAGCGCCAGTGACAGTTCCGCCTCCACCACGCTCCGGGCCAGCGGGCGCAGGCGTTGGAGGTCCTCCTCGGGGGCGTGGCGCAGGATCACGTCGGCGAAGAGTTCGGCGAGGGCGTCGGCGTGTTCGCGGACGCGCTTGCCTGCCTGAAGGACCTCTGCGAGGGGGATGCCCTCGCGGACCAGGGCCGAGGAGACGTCCAGGAGGCGGCGGCTGATGTGGACGAGTTCGTCGCCGTCGGTGCCGAGGTAGCCGAGGTTCAGGGCGGTGGCGAGGTTCTCGGGGGTGACCTCGCCCTCGAAGCGGGCGGCGAGTTCCTCGGGGGTGAGGCGGACCGGTTCCTCCTCGGTCGGGGTGTCCATGCCGAGGAGTTCGCCGACGTTGCGGCCGTGCTCGAAGGCCTCCGCCAGTTCGGCGATGCTGCTGAGGGTGTGGCCACGGTCCAGGAGCGCCGCGATGGTGCGCAGACGGGCCAGGTGGTGGTCGTCGTACCAGGCGATACGGCCCTCGCGGCGGGGCGGTGCGATCAGTTTGCGTTCGCGGTAGAAGCGCAGGGTGCGCACGGGGATGCCGGCCAGTCGTGCCAGTTCCTCCATGCGGTATTCGCGCTTCTCCGTCACGAGCGCAGCCTATGTCGTACTCCCGGTAACTTCCTCGGCCCGGCCCCTACCCATCGGTACGGAGCTGCTCTACTCTCCCCATTGCGCCAGTGTTCACTGGCAGAGTCCAAGGCGACGCGTGGAGGCTTCGGGATGGCCGAGCACGAACACGAGCATGTACGGGTGGCGGTGATCGGGTCCGGGTTCGGCGGACTCGGCGCCGCCGTGCGGCTGCGGCGCGAGGGCGTCACCGACTTCGTCGTCCTGGAGCGGGCCGGCGGCGTCGGCGGCACCTGGCGGGACAACACCTATCCGGGGTGCGCCTGCGACGTGCCGTCCCACCTGTACTCGTTCTCCTTCGCGCCCAACCCCGAATGGCCGCGCACCTTCTCCGGGCAGCGGCACATCCGCGCCTACCTGGAGCACGTGGCCGACGTCTTCCGGCTGCGCCCGCACATCCGCTTCGACTCCGAGGTCAAGACGATGACCTGGAACGCGGGACGGCTGTGCTGGGACATCGAGACGGCCGCCGGCTCGCTCTCCGCGGACTTCGTCGTCTCCGCCACCGGCCCGCTGTCCGACCCGAGGATCCCGGACATCCCGGGGCTCGACACCTTCCCCGGCAAGGTCTTCCACTCGGCCCGCTGGGACCACGACCTAGACCTGCGCGGCAAGCGGGTCGCCATGGTGGGGACCGGTGCCTCCGCCATCCAGATCGTGCCGGCCGTCCAGCCCCTCGCCGAGAAACTCACCCTCTTCCAGCGCACCCCGCCCTGGGTGATGCCCCGCGTCGACCGGGCGATCACCGGGGCCGAGCGCCTGCTGCACCGGCGGCTGCCCGTCACCGCGCAGCTCAGGCGCGGACTCCTGTGGGGCATCCGGGAGTTGCAGGTCCAGCTGTTCACCAAGCGCCCCGACGAGCTGGGCCTGGTCGAGGCGCTGGCCAAGCGGAACATGGCCCGCTCCATCAAGGACCCGGCCCTGCGCGCCAAGCTGACGCCCGACTACCGCATCGGCTGCAAGCGGATCCTGCTGTCCAGCGACTACTACCCGGCGCTGGCCGAGCCCAATGTGGACGTCGTCGCGAGCGGCCTGAGCGAGGTCCGCGGCTCGACCCTCGTCGCCGCCGACGGCACCGAGGCCGAGGCCGACGTGATCGTGTTCGGCACGGGCTTCCACGTCACCGACATGCCGATCGCCGACCGGGTGGTGGGCGCGGACGGCCGTACGCTCGCCGAGGCCTGGGCGGCGGGTGGCGCCATGGAGGCGCTGCGGGGCGCCTCGGTGCCCGGGTTCCCCAACTGGATGACCGTCATCGGGCCCAACACCGGCCTCGGCAACTCGTCCATGATCCTCATGATCGAGTCGCAGTTGAACTACATGGCCGACCTGGTACGGCAGTTGCGCGTCCTCGGCGGCCGGGTGGCCCTGGACGCCCGCCCCGGAGCCGTGCGGTCCTGGAACCGGCGGGTGCAGGAGCGCATGAAGCGCACGGTGTGGAACACCGGCTGCGAGAGCTGGTACCTGGACGCGAACGGCCGCAACAGCACCATCTGGCCGGGCACCACGGCCGAGTTCCGGCGGGCGACACGGCAGGTGGACCTGAGCGAGTACGAGGTGCTGCGCACGCCGGCCGTGCGGAAGGCCGAGGTCGGCGCATGAGCCGCCTCCTCCACGTCTCCTCCGGTCCCTACGCCCCGCCCGTCCCGGCCCGCGTGCTCACCGCCGTCTCCGCCGACGGCGCCCGCCTGCACGTCGAGGTGCACGGGCCCGAGGGCGCGCCGGCCGTCGTCCTCGCCCACGGCTGGACCTGCTCCACGGCCTTCTGGGCGGCGCAGATCCGGGAGTTGGCCACGGACCACCGGGTGATCGCCTACGACCAGCGTGGCCATGGACGCAGTCCGGCGAGCCGTGCCTGCGGTACGGAGGCGCTCGCCGACGACCTCGAAGCCGTACTGGAAGCGGCCCTCGCGCCCGGGGAGAAGGCGGTGATCGCCGGTCACTCCATGGGCGGGATGACGGTGATGGCGGCGGCCGGGAGAGCCGGCTTCCGGGAGCACGCGGCGGCCGTACTGCTGTGCAGTACGGGTGCGTCACGGCTGGTCGCCGAGTCGCTGGTGCTGCCGATCCGGGCGGGCCGGCTGCGGACGTTCCTGACCAGGCGGCTCCTCGGCTCGCGCGCCCCCCTCGGGCCGGTCACGCCGCTCGCCCGGCGGATCCTCAGGTACGGGACGATGGGCGCCGGTGCGGCCCCGCACATGGTCGAGGCGTGCGCCCGGATCGTGCACGCGTGTCCGCGCCAGGTGCGGCACGCCTGGTCGGAGGTGCTCGGCCTGCTCGACCTCGACCACCACGTACGGGAGTTGAACGTCCCGACGGCTGTCCTGGTCGGCTCGGCCGACCGGCTGACGCCCCCGGTGCAGGCCAGCGCGCTGGTCGCCGCGCTGCCCGTCTGCCTGGGCCTGGCCGAGTTGCCCGGCATCGGCCACATGACGCCCGTCGAGGCGCCCGAGCAGGTCACCGGGAAGATCCGGGAGCTCGTCGGCGCGTACGTCCACGTCGGTCCCGTCGGTCCCGTCGGTCCCGTCGGTCACGTCAAGGAGGACGCATGAGCAGGGTCGGTCTCGAAGGACAGGTCGCCGTCGTCACCGGAGCCGCGCGGGGCGTGGGGGAGTTGCTGGCCCGCAAGCTGTCGGCGCGCGGGGCGAAGGTGGCGTTGGTCGGGCTGGAGCCGGACCTGCTCAAGCAGGTCGCCGAGCGGCTGCACGGCGAGAACGCCCACTGGTACGCCGACGTCACTGACCACGAGGCGATGGCCCGGGTGGCCGAGGAGGTCAAGGAGCGGTTCGGGAAGGTGGACATCGTCGTCGCCAACGCGGGGGTCGCCACCGGCGGGCCCTTCGTCGACTCGGATCCCGTGGCCTGGCGGCGGGTGATCGAGGTCAACCTGATCGGATCGGCGATGACCGCGCGGGCCTTCCTGCCGGTGCTGACGGAGAGCCGGGGGTATCTGCTGCAGATCGCCTCCCTCGCCGCGATCACCCCGGCGCCGATGATGACCGCGTACTGCGCGTCCAAGTCCGGTGTGGAGGCGTACGCGCACAGCCTGCGCGCCGAGGTCGGCCACCGGGGCGTGCGGGTGGGCGTCGGGTACCTGTCGTGGACCGACACCGACATGGTGCGGGGTGCGGATCAGGACGACGTGATGCGGGAACTGCGGCAGCGGCTGCCGTGGCCGTCCAACAAGACGTACCCGCTGGGGCCGGCGGTGGACCGGATCGTCGCCGGGATCGAGCGCAGGTCGAGTCACGTCTACGGCCAGTGGTGGCTGCGCGGGATGCAGGGGGTGCGCGGGTATCTGCCCGCGGTCGTCGGGACCGTCGGACAGCGGGAGATGCGGCGGTTCTCGACCCGGCTGGAGGGCATGCGGTCGGGGCTCGTCGGCGCAGGTGGGGCCGCTGATGAGGAGGCGCGCGCTACGCACCGTAGTTGATCGAAATGCGCACTGTGTCCGCCCGTGTGAATCTGGTCGAGGCCCCGCCAAAGGGCCCCAACATCCCCCACCCTCTATGGGAGTGAACCCACATGGGTATGAAGGACAAGTTCCAGGACAAGTCGGAGCAGTGGCAGGAGCAGGCCAAGCAGAAGGTGCAGCAGGGCCGGGAGAAGGGCCAGGAGCGTGGCCGGCAGGACCAGGAGCGCGGCCGCCCGGGGCAGGACCCCATGCACCCCATGCGTGAGCGTGACGAGGAGGCCGAGCGTCTCCGCCGCGAAGAAGAGGAGCGCTTCAGCCAGGACTACGACGCCTGACGCTGCACGCTGAACAGAAGGGGTGCCCCGATCGGGGGCGCCCCTTCTGTGACGTCCGCTCTGTGACGTCCGTCCTGTGACGTCCGTCCTGTGACGTCCGTCCTGTGACGTCCGTCCTGTGACGTCCGTCCTGTCACGTCCGCTCTCGTCCGCGCTCTGTCATCGCGGCGGGAGTTTCGGCCGTGACCGGTCCGGGACGTTCGAGTAATCCGGCGGAGTGGCCGGGGCGTTGGTGTCCAGGAGGTCCAGGGCCAGTTTCACCGCGTCGTCCAACTGCGCGTGCCTGCCCTCCGCCCAGTCCAGCGGGGTGCGCAGGATCTCCAGGTCGGGGGCGACGCCGTGGTTCTCCACGGACCAGCCGTACGCGTCGAACCAGGCCGCGTTCATCGGCACGGTGATCACCGTGCCGTCGCCCAGCCGGTGGCGGCCGGTCATGCCGACCACTCCGCCCCAGGTGCGCTGGCCGACCACCGGGCCGAGCCCGAGCAGCTTGAAGGCCGCCGTGATCATGTCGCCGTCCGAGGAGGTCGCCTCGTCGGCGAGGGCGACCACCGGCCCGCGCGGGGCGCTCGAGGCGTACGACACCGGCTGGGCGTCGCGTGTCAGGTCCCAGCCGAGGATCCTGCGGGTCAGCTTCTCCACGACCAGCTCGCTGATGTGGCCGCCCGCGTTGCCGCGTACGTCCACGATCAGCGCGGGCCGCGACACCTCCATGCGCAGGTCCCTGTTGAACTGGGCCCAGCCCGAGCCGCCCATGTCGGGGATGTGCAGATAGCCGCAGCGTCCGCCGCTCAACTCCCGTACGACGGCCCGGCGTTTGGCCACCCAGTCCTGGTAGCGCAGGGGCCGTTCGTCGAGGAGCGGTACGACCGCCACGCGCCGGGCGAGTCCCTCCCCCTCCGCCGGGGTGAACGTCAGCTCCACCGTCGTGCCGCCCGCCCCCGCGAGCAGCGGGTACGGCCCCGTCACCGGATCCACCGGCCGGCCGTCCACGTGGGTGAGGACCGCGCCCTCCCGGATGCCGGTGCCGGCCAGCGGTGAACGCGCCTTGGAGTCCGAGGAGTCGCCGGGCAGGATCCGGCTGACCGTCCAACCGTCGTCGCGCCGGACCAGGTTGGCGCCGAGGAGGCCCTGCCGGCGCTGGTAGTGCGGCGGGCCCTCGTTGCGGCGGGCGGCGGAGACGTAGGCGTGGGAGGTGCCGAGTTCGCCGAGCACCTCGCGGAGCAGGTCCGCGAACTCGTCGGGGGAGGCGACCCGTTCGACCAGCGGGCGGTACTGGTCGAGCACCGCGTCCCAGTCGATGCCGCACATGCCGGGGTCCCAGAAGTAGGCCCGGATGAGCCGGCCGGCCTCGTCGTACGCCTGGCGCCACTCGGCGGCCGGATCGGCCTCGTGGAGGATGCGGCGCGCGTCGATCCAGACCGTCGAGTCCCCGTCGCCGATCTCGTTGGCCGGCACCGCCCGCAGCTCGCCCTCGTCCACGACGACCAGCCGCGAGCCGTCGCCGCTGACCGCGAACCAGTCCAGATGCTCGACGAGTTCGGACTTCTTCGCCTTGGTGATGTTGAAGTACTCGAGGGTCGGCCGGCCGCTGGTGTCGTCCGGGTTGGCGAACGTCTCGCCGAGTGCCCCGGAGATCGGCCAGCGCAGCCACACCAGCCCGCCGCCCGCGACCGGGTACAGCGCCGAGTACTTGGAGGCGGTGACCGGGAAGGGCGTCACCCGGCTCTCCAGGCCCTCGACCTCGACGATCACCGTTCCGTCGCCGTCGCCGCCCTCGTCCTCGACGGGGTCCAGGCCCCCGGCGGCGGGCCGGCCCTCCGGGTTCAGCGCGAAGGGGGAGGGGGTGGCGGAGGACAGGGGGACCAGGTACGGGCGGCAGCCCAGCGGGAAGGACAGGTCGCCGGTGTGCACGTCGTAGACGGGATCGAAGCCGCGCCACGACAGGAACGCCAGATAGCGGCCGTCCCTCGTGAACACCGGGTTCTCGTCCTCGAAGCGGCCGTTGGTGACCTCGACGATCAGCCGGTCCTTCATCCGCGCCATCTTGATCTGCCGAAGTGACCGCCCGATTCCCGGATGCGACCACGTCAGCCAGGCCCCGTCCGGTGAGAAGGCGAGGTCGCGCACCGGCCCGTTGACCGAGTGGGTGAGTTCCGTCACCTCGCCGGTGGAGTCGTCCGTCGCGTCGATCAGCACCAGCCGTCCGTCGTGCGAGGCGATGGCCAGGCGCTCGCCCTGCGGATCGCAGACCAGCTCCAGCACCCGCCCCAGCTCGCCGGAGGCCAGGCGCCGGGGTTCACGGTCCCCGGTCGCCCTCGGGAGGTAGGCGATCTCGATCGCGTCCTCGCCCTCGGCGTCCGTCACGTACGCGACCTGGCCGCCCGAGCCGAGCATCTCGGGGAGCCGGACCCGTACGCCCGGGATGTCCGTGATCGTCCGGGCCGGGCCGTCGCGGTGGGTCAGCCAGTACAGGCTGCCGCGGACGACGACCGCGCTCGCGCGGCCCGTCTCGTCCACCGAGATGCCGTCCACGTGCTGCGCGGCCGGGACCTGGTACCGGCGGCGGCCCGCGCGCGGACCGCTCAGCCGGACGTCGAGCCGGCGGGGCGCCGAGTCCGCGGCGAGGTCGTCCACGATCCACAGGTCGCCCGCGCACTGGTACACCACCCGGGTGCCGTCGCTCGCCGCGTGCCGGGCGTAGAAGGCGTCGTGGTCGGTGTGGCGGCGCAGGCCGGAGCCGTCGTACGCGCACGAGTAGAGGTTGCCGACGCCCTCGTGGTCGGAGAGGAAGGCGATCCGGCCGCCGACGAACAGGGGGGAGTGGAGGTGGCCCTGGAGATCGGGCAGCAGCCGCTCGCCGTGCAGCCACAGCCTCCCCGTCGCCCCGCCCCGGTAGCGCTTCCAGGCGGCCGGTTCGTGGGGTGGGGTGCCGGTGAGGAGCAGGGTTCTGCGCTCGCCGTCGAGGTCGGCGGCCTGGATGTCGGAGACCGGGCCCCAGGGGAGCTTGCGGCCGGGCTCGCCGTCGGGGTGGACCTTGTACGCCCAGGTGAAGTAGGAGAAGGGCTCACCGTGGGAGGCGACGGCGAGGATGTCCCCCTCGGGGGTCCAGCCGCAGACCTGGGTGTCGGCGGACCCCCAGTGGGTGAGCTGCCGGCCCGGCCCGCCGTCCACCGGCACGAGATGGATCTCCGGGACCAGACTCCGCCAGCTCGTGTACGCGAGATGGCGGCCGTCGGGCGAGAAGCGGGGGTGGCCGATCTTGGTGCGGTCGACGGTGAGCCGCCAGGCGCGGCCCGGGCCGTCGAGGGGGGCCAGCCAGAGGTCGTCCTCGGCCACGAAGCACAGCAGTTCGCCGCTCAGATGCGGAAGGCGCAGATAGCTCACCTCCCCATGCTTTTCCCGGGGACGGACCCGGGCAACTTATGGAAAACATGTACGAGCCGGCCGCGGGTGACCCGCGACACGAACGAAACAGTTTCGTTTCGCATGAGAGTGCGCTACATTCGTCACGTACGAAACCGTGTCGTTCGGAGCCGGAAGGTGAGTGTCATGACTGAAGTCGCAACGGTGCGCCGCAGTCGGATCACGCCCGAGCGCGAGGCCGAGCTCTACGCGGCCGTGCTCGACCTGCTCCGGGAAGTCGGCTACGACGCCCTCACCATGGACGCCGTCGCCACCCGTACGCGATCCAGCAAGGCGACCTTGTACCGCCAGTGGGGCGGCAAGCCCGAACTGGTCGTCAAGGCCATGCGGCACAGCAAGCCGGGCAGGATCGGCGAGGTCGACACCGGATCCCTGCGGGGCGACTTCCAGACCCTCGTGGCACGCGAGGACGACTGCACCATGGAGCGCAACTCCGATTTGATGCGGGCGCTGGCCATGGCGGCGCACTCGAACCCGGATCTCATGCGGGCGCTCAAGGAGCTGCTCGTCGAACCGGAGATGGGTGAGTTCCGCAAGGTCATGGAGCGCGCGGTGGACCGCGGTGAGGTCCGGGCCGACTGCCCGGCGCGCGAGTACGTCGTCCACATGATGGTCGGCGCCTTCGCCACCCGCACGCTGATCGACGAGCTGCCGCCCACGCAGGAGTTCCTTCGTTCGTACATCGACGCCGTGGTCCTCCCCGCCCTCGGCGTCTCGGTTCCCTAGCAAGTCCCCACAGCTGGACCCCACCTGACGTAACCGCTCACGTCGTCGGGCTGACGACCGCTGCCCTGAAAACCACGACCTGACCGGGAGTACGCCTTCGTGGCCACGTTCCTCTACAAACTCGGCCGGCTCGCCTTCCGGCGACGGCATTTCGTCGCCCTGATATGGGTCGCCCTGCTGACGCTGGCCGGCGTCGGCGCGGCCAGCGCCCCCTCCGCGGGCGCCACCTCCTTCTCCATCCCGGGCACCGAGGCACAGAAGGCCTTCGACCTGCTCGAACAGCGTTTCCCCGGCGCCAGCGCCGACGGCGGGACCGGCCGCATCGTCTTCAAGGCGCCCGAGGGCGAGAAGATGACGGACGCCGGCAACAAGGCGACCGTCGCCAAGACCGTCAAGGAACTGAGCGACGGCTCCGAGGTCGTCTCCGTCACCGACCCGTTCACGACGAACGCCGTGAGCAAGGACGGCACGGTCGCCTACACGTCCGTGAAGTACGACGCCCCCGGCATGGAGCTGAAGGAAACGACCCGCGACGCCCTCGAAGCGGCCGCGGACGAGGCCCGGGCCACCGGCCTGACCGTCGACATCGGAGGTGACGCCCTGCAGGCCGCGGCCGAGCCGGGGGCGATCGGTGAGGCCATCGGTCTCGCCATCGCCGCGCTCGTCCTCGTCCTCACCCTGGGCTCGCTGGTCGCGGCCGGACTGCCGCTGCTGACGGCCGTCATCGGCGTCGGCATCGGCGTCTCCACCATCACCGCCCTCGCCAACGCGCTCGACCTCGGCGACACCACCTCCACGCTCGCGTTGATGATCGGCCTCGCGGTCGGCATCGACTACGCGCTGTTCATCGTCTCCCGCTACCGGGGCGAGCTGGCCGAGGGCCGTGACCGCGAGGAGGCGGCAGGCCGGGCCACCGGCACCGCCGGCTCGGCGGTCGTCTTCGCGGGTCTCACGGTCGTGATCGCACTGGCGGGCCTCTCCGTCGTCGGCGTCCCGATGCTGACCAAGATGGGCCTCGCGGCGGCCGGCACGGTCGTGGTCTCCGTCCTCATCGCACTGACCCTCATCCCGGCGCTGCTCGGGTACGCGGGCAAGAAGGTCCGCCCGACGGGCGAGAAGCGCAAGCGGCGTGGCGGCGACACGTCCAAGGCGCCCGAGAAGTCCGCGGCGCAGGCCAAGCCCGGCCTGGGCGTCCGCTGGGCGAGCTTCGTCATCCGCCGTCCGGTCGCCGTGCTGCTGCTCGGCGTGGTCGGTCTGGGCGCGATCGCCGTCCCGGCCACCCAGCTGGAACTGGGCCTGCCCGACGACGGCTCGCAGCCGACGTCCACCACCCAGCGCCGGGCCTACGACCTGCTGTCCGAGGGCTTCGGCCCCGGCTTCAACGGCCCCCTGATGATCGTCGTCGACGCCAAGGACAGCGACGACCCCAAGGCGGCGGCCACCACGGTCACCGACGGGATCAAGGGTCTCAAGGACGTCGTGACGGTGACCCCGGCCGCGTTCAACAAGGCCGGCGACACGGCGACGATCACCGTGATCCCGGACTCCAAGCCGTCCTCGGTGCAGACCGAGGACCTGGTGCACTCGATCCGCGACCAGGGCACCGACATCCAGTCCGACACGGGTGCGAGGGTCCTCGTCACCGGCACCACCGCGATGAACATCGACTTCTCGCAGAAGCTCACCGACGCGCTGGTCCCGTACCTGGCCCTGGTGGTCGGCCTCGCCTTCCTGCTCCTGATCGTGATCTTCCGCTCGATCCTGGTCCCGCTGAAGGCGGCCCTCGGCTTCCTGCTCAGCGTGCTCGCCGCACTCGGTGCCGTGGTCGCGGTCTTCCAGTGGGGCTGGCTCGGCGGCCTGATCGGCGTCGAGGAGACCGGCCCGATCATGTCGATGATGCCGATCTTCATGGTCGGCGTGGTCTTCGGTCTCGCGATGGACTACGAGGTCTTCCTCGTGACCCGCATGCGGGAGGCGTACGTCCACGGCGAGTCGCCGAGCCAGGCCATCGTGACCGGCTTCCGGCACAGTGCCCGGGTCGTGGCGGCCGCCGCGGTCATCATGATGGCCGTCTTCGGCGGCTTCATCAGCTCCAGCGAGTCGATGATCAAGATGATCGGCTTCGGCCTCGCGATCGCCGTCTTCTTCGACGCGTTCGTGGTCCGCATGGCGATCGTCCCGGCGGTGCTCGCGCTCCTCGGCAAGAAGGCCTGGTGGCTGCCGAAGTGGCTGGACCGCGCCCTGCCGAACGTGGACGTCGAGGGCGAGAGCCTGCGCACGCTGGATGACGTCAGGGACGCGGATCCGGACGAGGACCGGGAGCTGGTGCGCGTCTGACGCGCAGCGCATCCCCTGCTTGACCAGCCGGTGAGGGCTCCGTGGGGACGGGGCGTCCTCACCGGCTTCCTCGTTCTCAGCCCAGTGAGGTGTCGCTCTTCAGCCCAGCGGGGTGTCGAGGAGCCGCGTCAGGGTGCGCTTGAAGTCGTCGGTCCGCCGGTCGTCCAGCCCGCCGAGCGGGGTGAGCAACTGGTCGAGCAGCACCTGGACGGCGTCGATGGCGGGCCGCACGGCCTTACGGCCCTCGTCGGTCAGCGCCAGCCGTACGACCCGGGTGTCCTCGGCATCCCGGGTACGCCGGACCAGCCCGCCCGCCTCCACCGACCGCGCCAGCTTCGACACGTACAGCGCCTCGAGCCCCGTGTGGTCGGCGAGCTCCCGCTGACTCGGCTGCCGGCCCGACCGCTCCATCCCGCTCAGGGAGGCCAGCAGGACGTACTGCGCATGCGTCAGGTTCAAGGGCGCGAGGGCCTGGTCGACAGCGGTACGCCACTTGTTGGCCAGGCGCCAGACGAGGTAGCCGGGGGTGGGGGAGGGGGGCTTCGGTGCGTCGTCACTCACGACGAATACGGTACATGGCTACTGTCTGCCGGCTTCTCTCCCCCGCCTTCTGTCCCGCGCCCGAGATAGGTCACGCCCGGATCGGCGTCCGGCACCTCGATCTCGTGAAAGCCGAGGCGGTCGTAGAAGGCCCGGGCGGGGGTGTTGGCCGTGAGCATGGACAGATGCACGGCCGGTACGGCCTTCTCCCGCAGGGCGTCGAGAAAGGTCCGCATCAGGGCCCGCCCGTAGCCGCGCCCCTGCCAGCCGGGGAGCAGGTCGATGTGGAGGTGGGCCGGGTAGGCGGCGACCTCCGGGACGAGCATGCGCTCGGGGTGGTGCAGCAGGAGGATGATCTCGTCGTCGGGAGTACGGGGCGGGGCTTTCGGCTCGGGGTACCGATCGGCCACCAGCGGCAGCCACTTCGCCCGGAAGTCCTCGACGAAGCGGGGCGTGTCCGCGGTGCCGAGGACGTATCCGACGGCCTGTCCGTGCCCGTCGTCCAGGACGAAGGCCAGGCCGGGCTCCAGGTGGACGTACGGTGCCGCGAAGACCGCCGGGAAGATGCCGGGGTCGGCGTAGTGGGGGCGGCTGTCCTGGCCGACGTGTGCGGTGCGGACGCAGATGTCGTCGAGGGCGGGGCGGTCGGCGGGGCGGTAGGGGCGTATCTCGGGTGCGGGTGCCGAAGTCATCGTCGTAATCTGCTGGTTCGGGAGCGCTCCCGCAACCGCCTCCGGCGCATGAGCCGTTCGAGCAACGCGCCCGCCCCGCCCCGCCCCCTCCCGCCGGCCGGCGGTCCCGAGTGGGCTCGGGGCCTCAGCCACGCCCGTCCATCACCGTACGGAAGGCCTCACGACATGCAGCGGTACGTCCTCACCGGTACCCCCGGAGCCGGCAAGACCTCGATCCTGCGCGGCCTGGCCGAGCTCGGTTACGCGGTCGTGGAGGAGGCGGCGACCGCGGTCATCGCGCGGGCGCAGGCCCGGGGCGAGGAGGAGCCGTGGACGCGGGCGGACTTCGTCGACGAGGTCGTCGAGCTGCAGAGGGAACGGCAGTTGGGCGGGCCCGTTGCGGGAACCGTCCAGGTCTTCGACCGGTCGCCGGTCTGCACGCACGCGTTGGCCACCTACCAGGGGCGGCCGGTGTCCCGGGCGCTGACGGCGGAGATCGAGCGGATCACCACCGGCGAGATCTATGAGCGGCAGGTCCTCTTCGTCCGCCCGCTGGGCTTCTGCGAGCCGACCAGTGCCCGGCGGATCAGCTTCCAGGAGTCACTTGTCTTCGAGGAGTTCCACGAACAGAGCTACCGCGCGTTCGGCTACGAGCTCATCGACATCCCCGCCGGCGATCTGGCCGACCGGGTGGCAGCGGTCCGCTCGGTGATCTCAGGGCCCGCCTGCGGAGCCTGAAGCGGCTTCGTGGAGTAGGCGCAGGCGTGGGGACGAGGCCGTAACCGGGTCGCATGCCCCGTACACGCACCGCTAGCGTGCCGGGTATGACGACGACCGACACTGACGGCTCCGCAGCCCACCCCCGTTTCGCCGCGGCCCTGCGCGAACTCGGCCTCGACGACCTGCGCCCGCGCATCCGGCGTTTCCCGGACGCCACGCGGACCGCCGCCGAGGCCGCGGCAGCGCTCGGATGCGAGTTGAGCGAGATCTGCAAGTCGTTGATCTTCGCGGCGGACGGCGTGCCGGTGCTGGTGCTGATGGACGGTTCCTCCCGGGTCGATCTCGACCGGGTCCGGGAGGCGCTGGGTGCCGGGAAGGTCACCCGCGCCAAGGCTGACGTCGTACGGGAGACGACGGGATACGCGATCGGGGGCGTGCCGCCCTTCGGGCACCGCACCCGGACCCGGGTCCTCGCCGACCGTTCCCTCCTCGACCACGACACCGTCTGGGCAGCGGCCGGCACCCCGTACACCGTCTTCCCCATGCGGCCCGAGGACCTTGTCGCCCACGCCGGCGCCGCCCTGGTGGATGTGCGCGAGCGCACCTCATGACCCCGCTGGTGACCGCGGCCGTGCTGCTGGCCGCGGTCACCCACGCGAGCTGGAACGCCATCGCGCACCAGATCACCGACAAGCTCACCGGTACGGAGTCGGACCGGACGATGATGCCGTGGCCGCGTACGTCGCCAAGTACGTCACCAAGGGAGCGCAGGAGACAGGCGCCGGCACCGACCACAGGCTCACGGCCTGGGAGGACATCGGCGCGGTCCCCGTCACCGACCACGTGCGGGCGCTCATGCGCACCTGCTGGCGCCTCGGCGGTCTGCCCGAACATGCACCTCTGAACCTCCGGGCCTGGGCCCACACCCTCGGCTACCGCGGCCACATCCTCACCAAATCCCGCGCCTACTCAACGACCTACGCGGCCCTTCGCGCCGACCGCGCCGAACACGTCGGTCCCGACACGATGCCCGGCACGGCCACGGATGGGCACTGGCGCTACGTCGGCTCCGGCCACACCCCCGGCGCCGCACTCATCGCCGCCGGAATCGCCGAAGACATCGCCACGAACCGTGAGATCGCGCGTGAAGAGCGTGAGGTGCCTGGGTGACGAGACGCCACAACGAGCAGTGGTCGCGGGCGGTCGAGCGGCAGGCGGCCAAGTTCCCGACACGAATAGGGCCGAAGAGCGCTGCGCGCCTCGCGCGGCTCCTCGGCCCTGCACGGAAGGATTTCAGACCCGGGTCTGAAAGGTAGGACAACCTTTAGGGCCTGGGCCCGGCAGCTCGAACAGTGAAAGCCTAAGGCGTCCATACAGGGGAAATATTCACCTAATCGCACGCTTGCGGACCAGTAGGGCGCGCGCGAACAAGAAGATTCTCCGAGTGTGGACTGTACCCGTTCCCAATCATGAGGAGGAAGCGATGGCTACCAGTTCAGATCGGGCTCCGCAGAACGGCGGCGAGCCGAAAGGTGACATGGGTGATGGTGACCAAACGCACGAGTTCTTCGTCGTGAACATCACCACCGGCCCCCTTGACGGCAAGGTGTACTGGGAGGGCGGCGGAAGCCAAGCCGGAATCGACGTACGAGGTCTTCAGCCGGGACAGGCATCACGTCTTGAGCCCTTCTCTCCCCAGAGCGGGAGCAGGGACTGGTGGAAGTGGTCCGAACGTGGAGGTTGGTGCCAGCTCAACATCTATGGCGGCGACCGCTACGTAGCCGTCACGATCAGCAACTACGGCATCGGTGTGATTCCAACCGCCACCTCTCCCGACACGTGGAAGTGGTGAGACCGCTCAGCATGAAAGCGGTCGGTTAGGTCACTAAAGGGTGTCCTACCTTTCAGACCCGGGCCTGAAAGGTAGGACACCCTTTAGTCCAGCGGGTTCGGCTTGATGTCCACTCGGTTGGTGTCGAACCCCCTGCCCTTCCTCGTCGCAGGGAGTACCACTACGGCCGCGAACAGGAAACGGTAGATCGCGTTCATGCGCTCGTAGTCCTCTTCCTCCCCCAACTTCCTCCAGTTGGCTTCGGCCTCCGGACCGGCAATCCCCTCCAGGACAGCGAGAGGCCGCTTGACCGTCTTCCGCTGGCGCTCCTTCATGCGCTTGAGTACGACGGCGCGCATGGCGTGGAACTCGGCGGTCGTGAAGTCGTCATCCGTGAGCCACAGTTGCTTCAACTCCTCCAGCTTCGCGCGGTCCTTTTCGTCCGCGATCACATCGGCCTCGGGACGCGTGGTCGTCGCGGGCTCGTAGCCGGACGTGTCCAACTTCGCGAGGACGTTGATCGCCACATCCCGCGCGAACGCTTCGAGAGGAACGGCGGAGACGGAGCGTCCGCACTTCTGCTGTCCGACTTCGTCGGCTCGCGTGCACCGGTAGTAGGCGTACCGCACGCTGTTCGTACCGGCCATGCGGGCTCCGCATGAGCACGTCGCGACTCCGCGCAGCAGATAGAAGCGGCCCGGTCGCTTCTGCTCATTCCTGGATTGCTTGGCCCGGTACTCCCTGAGCCGCTGAACCTCGTCCCACTGGCCGCGATCGATGATGGCGGGCCACGTCCCGGTTCCCACCTCCTCGCCCTGGTGGATCCGGACACCCGCCACGAAGTTGGACGACAGCAGATGGCGGACGTTCTCCGGTTGCCACGTCTTGCCCTTGGACGTCGTCACTCCCCGCGCGGTCAGGTCCTGGGCAATGCCCATGGGCGACTCGCCGTCCAGGTAACGTCGAAAGACCTCGCGGACGATCTTCGCTTCTTCCTCGATGATCGCCTGACCGTTGCCCGTGTAGCCGTAGGGACGATTACCCACGTGCGGCTTGCCCTCGCGGGCCTTGTCCTTCAGGGCGTCCTTCAGCCGTCGCGACGAGTCGTCGGAGGAGCGGCACGCGTGCGCCACCTCGATACGGAGGATGAACCGGTCGTCGGGGTCCGAGAGATCGCGCCGGTTCGCCTCGCCATGCAGAAGAACCCGTTTGTCGTCGGCTGTGGAGAGTAGCTCTTCAAGATCCTTGGGCTGCCGCATGAGGCGGTCGGGGTGGTAGACGATGACGTGCCGGATCTCTCCTTCCCCCATCGCCCTGAGCATCTCTTCCCATCCGGGCCGCTTGCGGTTGCGCTGCCACGCCGAACGGTTGTTGTCCACATAGATGTGGGCCGCCTCGACACGGAGCTGAAGCCGTTCGGCGATCTCCCGGCAGATGCGTTCCTGTCGGTCGACGCCGGTCTGATCCTCGTCCCTGGTGTGGGAGATCCGGCAGTAGATCGCCGCGGGCTCGCCCGAGGTGATGGCGGTCTTGGGTAACTTCGATCGGCTCATGACAAACACGGTATGAGCCGGGTATGACGTCGATCATCGTGGGCGCGGCGATAGGTGCCGTGTTCTTCAAGGAGAGGTTCGGAGCCCCGCGCATCGCCGCGGCGGGGCTCCTGGTGCTCGGGATCGGGCTGATGCTGCACGCCGGGTAGGGAGTACGGGCGTACGTCGCCTTGGCCAGCGGCTCCTACGGCCGCACTGCCACCGCGGCCGGCGTCCTTACGGCCGTACCGCCACCGCGTCGACCTCGAACAGCATCCCGGGCAGCGCGAGCGAGGCGACACCGCTCAGGGTCTGCGCCGGCAGCCGGTCGCCGAAGCTGGTGTGCAGTGCCTTGCCGAGGATCTCCAGCCTGGTGAGGTCGTGGTCGACGATGTACGTGCCGAGCCGGACGACGTGTTCGAAGCCGAGCCCCACTCCCGCCAGGGCGGAGCGCAGCCGGTCGAAGGCCAGGTCCACCTGTGCGGCGAAGTCGCCGGGGACGGGGGCGCCGGTGGCGTCGGAGGCGTACTGGCCGCCGATGAAGACGATTTCGCCGGGCGCGGAGACCGCGTGGCTGTAGCCGAACGGCGTGGGGTCGTGCAGGGCGGGCGGGTTGGTGATGGTGCGCTGGTCGGGCGTCATGTCCGGAGGAACGCCCCGCGAGGGGCGGACTGTTCCGGGACCGGCGGGCGGCTCCTCAGGCCGTGCGCCCCTGCCCCCGGAGGAGCACCCTGGAAGCAGATGTTTCGGAGGTGATCGTCATGATGCACACCGCTGTGGGATGGCACGTCGAGCTGGAGTTCCGGGAGGACGATCAGCACACGCGAGCGGTCGCGATGGTCCGGCTGCCCGACGGTTCCGAGGTGCGCGCGCAGGGGCACGCGAGCCGCCACCGCACCGACGCGAACCAGCCGAGGGTGGGGGAGGAGGTCGCGGGCGCGCGGGCCCTGAACGAGCTCGCCATGCGCCTGCTGACCAAAGCCCACGACGAGATCGACGAGGCGTCCGGCCGGACGTCCCACCCGATCAACGTCTGAGCCGCTACGCCGCCACGACGACGCCGCGCACCGCCCTGACCAGAGCCTGCGCCCGCGGATCCGCCGTCACGGTCTTGCGGAAGCCGTTCGTCACATAGCCGAGGGCGATGCCGGTCTCCGGGTCGGCGAAGCCGAGGGAGCCGCCGCGGCCCGGGTGGCCGAAGGAACCCGGGCCGAGGAGGGGCGACGCGCTGCCGTGCAGCATGTAGCCGAGGCCGAAGCGGGTGTTCACGACCAGGACGCGGTCCGGCCCCGCCGACTCCTCGGTCCGGGCCGCCTCCAGGGTGGCCGGGTCGAAGAGCCGGACGCCGTCGACCTCGCCGATCAGCGCCGCGTAGCAGCGGGCCAGGCCGTCGGCGGTCGCGATGCCGTTGGTCGCGGGCAGGGCGGCCGCACGGTACGCCGGGGCGTTCTGGTCGGGGAAGGGGGTGATCGCGGCGAAGGCGCGGCGGGTGAGGGAGGCGGGGTCGTCGTAGGCCTCGGTGACCGCCCGCTTGGGGCGGACCCGCAGGCCCGCTCCGGTGGCGGGTTCCGGCGTCTCGATCCGGCCCACCCGCCCGGTCCGTCCCGCCTCCTCCTCGGCCCGCGGCAGCCCGAGCCACAGGTCGGCGCCCAGCGGGCCGGCGATCTGTTCCGCGATCCACCCGCCGGCCCACAGACCGGTCACGCGCCGCACGAGTTCGTCGAGCATCCAGCCGTACGTCAGGGCGTGGTAGCCGTGGTCGGTGCCCGGCTCCCAGACCGGGGCCTGGGCGGCGACCGCCTCGGCGCCCCGCGCCGGGTTCAGGGCCTCCTCGGGCGTGAGCGGACGGTCCAGGACGGGGAGGCCGGCACGGTGGTTCAGCACGTGCCTGACCAGCACCCGCTCCTTGCCGCGTGCCTTGAACTGCGGCCAGTACTCGCCCACCGGCGCGTCCAGGTCCAGCAGCCCGCGCTGGTGCAGCAGCAGCGGTACGGCGGCGGCGACGCCCTTGGTCGCCGAGCGCACGATCTGCGCGGTGCCGCGCCGCCAGGGTTCGGTGCCGTCGATGTCCCTGGTGCCGGCCCACAGGTCGACGACCCTGCGCCCGTCCCGGTAGACGGCGACCGCCGCGCCCCGGTCCCCGAGCGCGTCGAAGTTCCTCGCGAACGCTTCCCTGACCGGCTCGAAGCCCTCGGCGACTGTGCCGTTCACGTCCACGTCCGTACTCCTCGTCTCGCCGTGCGGGTCCCCTCAGCCAAGCAGGATCGTCACGTCGATGTTCCCGCGGGTCGCGTTCGAGTACGGGCAGACCTCGTGCGCCGCGTCCACCAGCTTCGCCGCGATGTCCGTGTCGAGGACCGGGAGCGAGACGCTGAGGGCGACCGCGAGGCCGTATCCGCGGTGCTGGTTGGGGCCGATGCCGACCTTCGCGGCGACCGTGGAACCGGACAGGTCGTAGCCGGACCGGCGGCCGACCATGACCAGCGCGTTGTGGAAGCAGGAGCTGTAGCCGGCCGCGAACAGCTGCTCCGGGTTGGTGCCGTTGCCGTCCCCGCCGAGCTCCGGCGGCATGGCGACCTTCAGCTCGATCTGCCCGTCCTGACTGGTGACGTAGCCGTCCCGGCCGCCGTGCGCGGTGGCCTCGGCGACGTATGCGATCTTCGTCGGACGGGTGTCGACGGAGACGGAGACGGCGGCACTTTCGACGGTCTCTTCGATCACGGCAGAACCTCCCCCAGCAGATACATCGTGCACAAGGTACCGGCCGGTAGCCATGTCTTCCACGGCCGGGGGGAGGCAACCGCGGGTAACCCGATGTCAGCGGGGCGTGCCGGCGGGAGGTGCCGACGGGGACGTCAGCGGGCGCGCTCGGCCGCGGCCTCCGCCCGGTCCGCGAGCCGCCACAGCTCCTCACGCAGCCGCGCGACCTCCGCGCCGCCCAGCTCCGTGGCCGTGAGCAGGGCGCCGGGCACCCGCCCCGCGCGCTCCTTGAGCTCCTCCCCGCGCCCCGAGCACGCGACCAGCACCGAGCGCTCGTCGCTCACCGCGCGCTCCCGGCGCACGAGCCCCGCGCTCTCCAGCCGCTTCAGCAACGGCGACACCGTGCCGTAGTCGAGGCGCAGGGCACCCGCCAGCTCCTTGATCGTGATCTCGCCGCGCTCCCACAGCACCAGCAGCACGAGGTACTGCGGGTAGGTGAGGCCGAGGTCCTCCAGGAGCGGCCGGTACGCGGCCGTCACCGCCCGCTGGGCGGCGTACAGCGCGAAGCACAGCTGGTCGTCCAGCAGCAGCGAGCCCTCGGCACCGGCGTCCTCTTGGTTCGTCACGCGCCCATTGTCACGGACGGCCCTCGGGCACCGGCGCCGGACGCGGATCGAAACCGAAGGGCAACTCCAGCCGGTGGGCGCGCATCAGCTCGTCGTCGGCCAGGAGCTCCCCGGTCTTCCCGTCGGCGGCGATCGTGCCGTCGCTCAGGATCAGCGAGCGCGGGCACAGCTCCAGCGCGTACGGCAGGTCGTGCGTGACCATCAGGACGGTCACGTCCAAGGACCGCAGGATGTCGGCCAGTTCGCGGCGGGAGGCGGGGTCGAGGTTGGAGGAGGGCTCGTCGAGGACGAGGATCTCCGGCTCCATCGCCAGCACCGTCGCGACCGCCACCCGGCGCCGCTGTCCGAAGGAGAGGTGGTGCGGGGGCCGGTCGGCGAAGTCCTGCATGCCGACCCGCTCCAGGGCCGTCCGCACGCGTTGCTCCAGCTCGGGCCCCTTCAGCCCGGCCGCCGCCGGCCCGAACGCCACGTCCTCGCGCACGCTCGGCATGAAGAGCTGGTCGTCCGGGTCCTGGAAGACGATGCCGACCTTGCGCCGGATCTCGGCCATGTGCTGCCTGCCGACGGGCAGCCCGGCGACCTTCACGGTGCCGGTGCCGCCGCTCAGGATGCCGTTGAGGTGCAGCACCAGGGTCGTCTTGCCGGCGCCGTTCGGCCCGAGCAGCGCGACCCGCTCGCCGCGGGCGATGGCGAAGTCCACGCCGAACAGGGCCTGATGGCCGTCGGGATAGGCGAAGGCGAGGCCGGAGACCTCGAGGGAAGCGGTCACAGCGTCCATCCCAGCAGACATACGACGAGGGCGGCGAACGGGAGGGTCAGCGCGGACGACCACTGCGCCCGGGACGCGGTCACCTCGTCGATGACCGGCATCGAACCGGCGTACCCGCGGCTGATCATGGCCAGGTGCACGCGCTCGCCGCGTTCGTAGGAACGGATGAACAGCGCCCCCGCGGACTTCGCGAGGACGCCCCAGTGTGCGACGCCGCTCGCCTCGAAGCCCCGTGACTCCCGGGCGATCCGCATCCGCCGCATCTCGTCCGTGATGACGTCGCCGTACCGGATCATGAAGGAGGCGATCTGCACGAGCAGCGGCGGGAGCCTCAGCCGCTGGAGTCCGAGGAGGAGTTCGCGCAGTTCGGTCGTGGAGGCGAGGAGTACGGACGCGGCGACGCCGAGGGTGCCCTTGGCGAGCACGTTCCAGGCGCCCCACAGGCCGCTCACGCTCAGCTGGAGGCCCAGGACCTCGACACGCTCGCCCTCCGCCACGAACGGCATCAGCACCGCGAAGGCGACGAACGGCACCTCGATCAGCAGCCGCTTGAGCAGGAAACCGGCCGGCACACGGGCCGCGTACGCGACGCAGGCCAGGAGCACGGCGTACAGCCCGAACGCCCACATCGCCTCCCGCGGGGTCGACACCACGACCAGCACGAAGGCGAAGGTCGCCGCGAGTTTCGTGTGCGGCGGCAGGGCGTGCACGGGCGAGTGCCCGTGCCGGTAGAGCTTGTGCGCGTGTCCGGCACCCATGTCAGACGCCCGAGCTCACGGGCGAGGTGTCGTTCGTACGGCGCCTGCGCACCGCCCAGAACACGGTGCCGCCCGCGACGACCGTGGCCCCGACGCCGATCACACCGGCGAGACCGCCGGACAGGCGGGCGTCGTCGACGTCCTTGACGCCGTAGTCGGCGAGCGGGGAGTCCGCGGCCGCGTGCTCCTCGGTCTTCGCGTCGATGCCCTTGTCGGCGGCGACCTTCTCCAGACCGTCGGGGTTCGCGGAGGCGTAGAAGCTGACGAACCCGGCCAGGACGAGGGAGGTGACCAGGCCGACCGCCCACACCTTGCGGTGGGACCGGGCGGCGACCGGCACCGGTTCGGCGTCGGGCACGTCGACCAGCTCGCCGTTCACCCGCAGCTTCAGCTTCTGGTGCAGGCCACGGGCGCCGTACACGAGGTCCGGGCGGACGGCGACGACGGCACCGACGGTCAGCGCGGTGATCGCGGCCTCGCCGACGCCGATCAGGATGTGCACGCCGACCATGGCGGTGGCGACCTTGCCGATCGCGACGTCGGTGGTGCCGCCGAGCCAGTAGAGGAAGGTGAAGGCGAGGGCCGCGGTGGGCACGGAGACCAGGGCGGCGACGAAGGAGGCGACGGTGATGGAGCGCCGCTTGCGGGGCAGCACCTTCACCAGCCCGCGGAAGAGGACGTAGGCGACGACCGTGGTGACGACGCCCATGACCGTGATGTTCACACCGAGCGCGGTGAGACCGCCGTCCGCGAACAGGATGCCCTGCATGAGCAGGACCACGGCAATGCACAGCACACCGGTGTAGGGGCCGACGAGGATCGCCGCGAGCGCACCGCCGAGCAGATGTCCGCTGGTGCCCGCCGCGACGGGGAAGTTCAGCATCTGCACGGCGAAGATGAACGCCGCCACCAGGCCGGCCAGCGGCGCGGTTCGTTCGTCCAGTTCACGGCGGGCGCCGCGCAGGCTCACAGCGACCGCGGCCGCGGCGACCGCGCCGGTCGCCACCGAGATGGGGGCGTCGATAAATCCGTCAGGAACATGCACCGTTCGATGATAGTGGCTTGTTGCGAACTACTTGCAAGAGAGCTGCGCCACGAACAGCTGTCCGTGGTCAGGAGCAAGGAGTGCGGCCCCGGGGGCGGAATCCGGGAAATATGCGACGCTGGAGGGACAGTGGATGCACAGATTCCGCACAGGTTACGCAGCGTGAGAGGCCCGTCACGATGTCTGTAGTCGAACAGTACGCGCGAGCCCACATCGTTTCGGACGCGGACGTCGTGGAGGACGAGGCCGTCCCGGTGATCCTGCGCTACGACCCCGAGACCGACCCGCGTTCGGTCCGGGTCGGTCTGCCGAGCACCCACGACGAGTGGACGTTCTCGCGCTCCCTCCTCGAACAGGGGCTGCGCGCCCCGGTCGGCAGCGGTGAGGTCCGCGTGTGGCCGTGCGGCCGGGTGCAGGCCGTGGTCGAGTTCCACTCCGCGCAGGGCGTCTCGGTGGTCCAGTTCGAGACGAAGGCGCTGCTCAGGTTCCTGCGGCGGACGTACCTGGCGACACCGGTGGGACGCGGGGAGTCAGCCGCCCAGCTTCAGCAGTGACGCCACGATCGGTCCCGCCGTCTCGCCGCCGTGGCCGCCCTGCTGGACCACGCCCGCGGCCGCCAGGTCGCCCCGGTACGCGGTGAACCAGCCGTTCGGCTTCTTCTGGCCGTCGACCTCCGCCGAACCGGTCTTCGCGCCGACGTTCCCGGTGACCCCGGACATGGCCTCGGCCGCCGTGCCGTAGGCCGCCGTGTACGCCATCAGCTCCCGCAACTGGGAGAGGGTGCCCGCGGACAGGGTGCGCGAGGCCTTCGCCAGGGTGCGGTCGTCGACCGTCGGGGACACCAGGTAGGGCTGCCTGAAGGTGCCGGACGCGACCGTCGCCGAGACCGACGCCATGTTCAGCGGGTTCATCCGGACCCCGCCCTGCCCGATGAGCGAGGCCGCCATCTGGGCCGCGCTCTGCACCGGCACCGAGCCGTCGAAGGACGGCACACCGATGGCCCAGTTGTTCAGTCCCAGGCCGAACACCTGCTGGGCCTGCCTGGTCAGGTCGTCGTTCTCCAGGTCGGGTGCCTGGCTGATGAAGGCGGTGTTGCAGGACCGGGCGAAGCTCGCCTTGAAGGTGCCGCCCTTGATCTGGAACTTGTCGTCGTTCTGGAACTTCCAGCCGCCGTACGTGAAGTACTTCGGGCACGGATGCGCCTTGTCCGCCGACGCGAGCCCCTTCTCGATCAGCATCGACGAGGTGATGACCTTCATCGTGGAGCCCGGGGCGAGGGAGCCCTGGAAGGCGGTGTTGAAGCCGTGGGAGGCGTTCGCCGCGGCGAGGATCTCGCCCGTGGAGGGACGCATCAGAACGACCGACGACCGTGCCTTCCTGGCCACCTGTGCCTCGGCCGCCGCCTGGAGCCTCGGGTCCAGGGTCGTCTTCACGGTGCCCGGCGTGCCCTTGCTCAGCTCCAGCAGGGTCTTGTCGGACGCCTTCGACGACTTCGCGGACGTACCGCGCACGACCCGCAGTTCGATGCCCGCCTTGCCGCCCGCCGTCTTGCCGTACTTCTCGCGCAGCCCGTCCAGGACCGTGCCCAGCGACGGGTACTTCGCCTCGGTCAGCTCGCCGCCGTCCCGGTCGACCGCCTTGATCGGCGGGGTCCCGGACTCGCCGGTGACCAGGGTGTCGCCGTCCTGGAGGTCCGGGTGGAGGACGGAGGCGTGCCAGTCGACGACCGGCTTCCCGTCGCCGGTGCCGCGGACCACGGTGAGCGCGCTGTCGTACGCCAGCGGCTTCTCGGTGCCCTTGTACGACACCGTTCCCTTCACGGAGAAGGGGACCTTGTCGCCGGTGCGGGCGCCCGCGGTGAGCGTGACGCCCTTGATGTGGGCGTCCTTGGTGTAGCCGGTCAGCAGGGTGGTGGCCGACTTCGCGTCGTCGGTGGCGGCCGCGGCGGCGGTCACCTTGCCCTGCTGCCAGGCCGTGAGGAACGTCCGCGCGGCGGTGGTGACCTCGGTCGCCGACAGTGGACCGGACGGGATGTCCTTCGCCTTCTCCTCGGCGGTGGCGGACGTCGACTGGGTGCGGTCGTCGGCCGCGGCCCCGCCGCCGTACAGCGCGTAGACGCCGGCGCCGGCGCCGCCGACCACCACGGCGATCATCCCGCCGATCACGGCGGGCTTGGTCTTCCGTCGCTCGGCGACGCGCCTTCTGTTACCCACAGCCTTCGATCCTCCGCAAGATCTCCAGGGTCCCCGTTGCCCTCATGCACCTCAACGACGACCCCACCCTAGAGTCCCGTCCCCTGCGGACGACTTCAGCCGGCAGCTCGTAGCACAGCTGCGACAATCGGCCCGGCCGCGTCGCCGCCGTGTCCGCCCTCCTCGGTCATCGCCGCCGCGGACACGTCGTTGCGGAAGCCGGTGAACCAGCTGTTGGACACGGCCTGCCCGTCGACCTCGGCGGAACCGGTCTTCGCGCCGATGTCGCCGCCGAGCCCGGCCATCGCCTTCTGGGCGGTGCCCTGGGTCGCGGTCAGCCGCATCATCTGCTTCAGCTGGGAGGCCGTGTTGTACGGCAGCCCCTTGGCGGTGGCCAGTTGGCGGTCGTCGAGCTTCGGCGACACCAGGTAGGGCTGGCGGAAGTCGCCGGTGACGGCGGTGGCCGTCACGGAGGCCATGTTCAGCGGGTTCATCTGGACCTGGCCCTGCCCGATGGCGTTGGCCGCACGGTCCGGGCCGGCGGAGGCGGGGACCCGGCCGTCGAAGGAGACGACGCCGGTCTTCCAGTCCAGGCCGATCCCGAAGCGGGTCTGCGCCTCGGTGGTCAGCGACTCGTCGGTGAGCGGCTTCTCGTCGATGAGCTTGACGAAGGCGGTGTTGCAGGACCGCAGGAAGCTGTTGGCGAGGGTGGCGTTCTCGTTGGGCTGCATGTTCGTGAGGTTCTTGAAGGTCTGGCTCTGCCACACGGCCGTGTTGTCGCAGGGCGCCGGACCGTTCATCGAGGTCACGCCGTTGTCTATGAGCATCGCGGCGGTGATGATCTTCATGGTGGAGCCGGGTGCCACGGTGCCCTCGAAGGCCGCGTTGAAGGCGTCCTCCCGGTTGTTCGCCACCGCCAGCACCTCACCCGTGCTGGGCTTGACGGCGACGACCGACGACTGGGCGTACAGCTTGACCGCCTTCTCCGCGGCGGCCTGCGCGGTCGCGCTGAGCGTGGTCTCCAGCTTGCCCGGCTCGCCCTCGACGAGCGTCAGCAGCGGGGTGTCGGCGGCGCCCCCGGCGGCGTGCCGGATCGCCAGTTCGACGCCTGGGGTGCCGCCGGCCTTGTCGCCGTACTTGCCGCGCAGCGCGTCCAGGATCGGCCCCAGGGACGGGTACTTCTCCTCCGTCAGCACCGTCCCGTTCCGGTCCACGGCCTCGATCGGCGGGTTCGCCGACTCCTCGGCGACCAGGGTGTCGTCCCGCTGCAGCTCGGGGTGGATCACGGACGGCTGCCAGTCGACCAGCGCGCGCCCGGTAGTGACCCCGCGCACCACGGTCAGTTCGCTCTTGTACGTCAGCGGCTTCGACTTCCCGTCGTAGGCCACCTTCGCCTTCACCGTGTAGGGCACGGTGGCACCGGACGCCGCACCAGGAGTGATCTTCACGTCACTGATGTGGGCGGCCCCGGCGTAGGCCGTGAGGAGTGGCTCGGCCGCCGTGTCGTTGTTCGTGTACCCCGCCGCGTCCGCCGCGTCGCCCTTCTCCCAGGCCGCGAAGAACTTGCCGGTCGTCTCCTTGACCTCGTCCGCGCTCGGCGGCCCGCTCTTGACTTCGGCCGGCCCGGCCGAACCCGTCCCGCCGCCCCCGTCCCCGCCGCCGTTCAGCGCGGACACGATGTTGTACGCCCCGTACCCCGCGCCGCCGACCATCACGGCGAACACACCGCCGATGACGGCGGTCTTTACCCCCTTGCCCATGGGCTTCCCCTCCCCGTTGCGCCTTCCACGCATCTTCTGAACGCGTTCAGAAAGGCTCCTGATCGCTCGCACTCTATGCGGAAGCCGTGACGGCTGTAACGGGTGTTTCGCTTTTGTTGAGCGAACCTGTGGGAACACGTGGCCGAATAGCGCGACGCCCTGCTTTTGAGTACGGCTACTCATGCGGGCCCTCCCGCGCCTCGCCCAAGCTGGTCCCACCGACCAAGGGGGAGTCAATCGTGCGCAAGAACATCCTGGGCCTCGCACTGGCCGTCACGACCGCCGCCGTCCTGCTGACGGGCTGCTCGTCACAGGACGCGACCTGCGGCGGCGGCGAGTACGGCGTCCTCGCCGTGGGCAGCACCGGCAGCGCCTGCGTCCCCGACGACCAGGACCCGCCGAAGGGGTACGCCCGCTACCCCGAGGGCAAGGAGCCCGAGCACGTCGGCGACAAGTGGGACGTGTACTGGGAGACCCACACCGTCGACGAGAACGGCCGGATCACCGAGGTCTCCGGCTAGCCGGCACCAGGTGCCGGCCGGCTAGACCCAGGTGTCCAGCCACATCCGCGATCGCCACTCGTCTATCGGGATCGCGGTGCCCGTGAAGATCGGCCAGAAATAGACGAAGTTCCAGGCGATCAGCAGGACCAGGACACCCGCGCCCGTGGCGCCCGCCACCCGGCGGGTGTCGCTGGAGCCGGGTGGGCCGATGATCGCGCCGAGGAGCATCGCGACGGCCAGGCAGAGGAACGGGACGAAGACGATCGTGTAGAAGAAGAAGATCGTGCGGTCCTGGTAGAGGAACCAGGGCAGGTAACCGGCCGCGATGCCGCAGGCGATCGCGCCGGCCCGCCAGTCGCGGCGGAAGAACCAGCGCCACAGGACGTACAGGATCGCGAAGCAGCCCACCCACCACAGCAGTGGCGTACCGATCGCCAGCACCTCACGGGCGCACTTCTCGCCCGCGTCGGCGGGGCAGCCGTCCTTGCCGGGCGCGGGGGACTCGTAGAAGTACGAGACCGGGCGGCCGGTGACGATCCAGCTCCAGGGGTTGGACTGGTAGGTGTGCGGCGAGGAGAGGTTGATGTTGAACTTGTAGACCTCGTGCTCGTAGTGCCACAGGCTGCGCCACCAGTCGGGGAAGAGCCACGACCAGCTGCTGCCCTTGCCGTCGGTCGCCGCCCAGTTGCGGTAGTAGCCGCCGGTGCCGTCCGAGGGGGAGAGGATCCAGCCGGTCCACGAGACGATGTACGTGGCGATCGCGACCGGCACGGTGGCCAGGAACGCGAAGCCGAGATCGTGCTTGAGCACCGCCTCGTACGGGCGGCCCGCGCCCGCGACCCTGCGGGAGCCGACGTCCCACAGCACCGCCAGCACGCAGAAGAAGACGAGGACGTACAGGCCGTTCCACTTGGTGCCGATGGCCAGGCCCATCATCAGGCCCGCCAGCCAGCGCCAGGGGCGCCACCCGAAGCGGAGGGTCTCGGCGATGTGCGCGTCGGGGCGGACCCGGCCGTCGGCGTCGGCCGGGAGCGCGGCGGCGAGTTTCTCGCGCGCCCTGTCGCGGTCGATCAGCAGGCAGCCGAACGCGGCCAGCACGAAGAACATCAGCACGCCGTCGAGCAGCGAGGTGCGGGCCATCACGAACGCCAGGCCGTCCACCGCCATCAGCGCGCCGGCCAGGCAGCCGAGGAACGTGGAACGGAACAGGCGGCGGCCGATCCGGCACAGCATCAGGATCGCCAGGGTGCCGAGCAGGGCGGTCATGAACCGCCAGCCGAAGGGGTTGAAGCCGAAGATCAGCTCCCCGAGCCCGATGACGTACTTGCCGACGGGCGGGTGGACCACGTACGCCGGGTCCGTCGGGACCGGGACGTTCCCGTTGTTCGAGAGGATCAGGTTGTTGACGTTCTTGTCCCAGTTGACCTCGAAGCCGCGGTGGACGAGGGCCCACGCGTCCTTCGCGTAGTACGTCTCGTCGAATATCACCGCCTTCGGGTTGCCCAGGTTCCAGAACCGGATGACGCCCGCGAACAGTGTCACCAGCAGCGGACCGCCCCAGGCGGACCAGCGGCCGATCCGCCCGGCGAACTCCTTGGACACCCCGAGGACCTGCCACAGCCGCGGGCTCGGCTCGACGTAGGGCGGCACCAGGCGATCGCGGACGTCGCTTCTGGGCCCCGCCGCATAGCCGAAGCGGCGCAGCCGCTGCTGCCACGACGGCCGCTGGTCCTGGTGGGCCTGCTCCTGCCGGGTGTCCATGGAGGACGCGGTACTGGTCACCGCGCCATCGTAGGGAACGGCGCTGTGTGAGTCCCGTGGTTGGGCCCCTGCGAGGATGGAAACGTGACAGTTACGCCCGGAACCCTGGTCCTTGCCGGTACTCCCATCGGCGACATCTCCGACGCCCCGCCCCGGCTCGCCGAGGAACTGGCCGGTGCCGACGTCGTCGCCGCCGAGGACACCCGCCGACTGCGACGGCTCACACAGGCGCTGGGCGTGACGCCCAAGGGGAGGGTCGTCTCCTACTTCGAGGGCAACGAGGCCGCCCGGACGCCCGAGCTGGTCGAGGCGCTGGTGGGCGGCGCCCGGGTGCTGCTGGTGACCGACGCGGGCATGCCGTCCGTGTCCGACCCCGGGTACCGGCTCGTCGCCGCCGCCGTCGAGAAGGACATCCGGGTCACCGCCGTGCCGGGACCGTCCGCCGTGCTCACCGCGCTCGCGCTGTCCGGGCTGCCCGTCGACCGGTTCTGCTTCGAGGGGTTCCTGCCGCGGAAGGCCGGCGAACGGCTGTCCCGGCTGCGCGAGGTCGCAGGGGAGCGGCGCACCCTCGTCTACTTCGAGGCCCCGCACCGGCTCGACGACACCCTCGCGGCGATGGCCGAGGTGTTCGGTGCCGACCGGCGGGCCGCCGTGTGCCGGGAGCTGACCAAGACGTACGAGGAGGTCAGGCGCGGCGGGCTGGGCGAGCTGGCGGCGTGGGCGGCGGAGGGCGTACGCGGGGAGATCACCGTCGTCGTGGAGGGGGCGCCGGAGCGCGGCCCCGAGGAGCTCGACGCCGCGGAGCTGGTGCGGCGGGTGCGGGTGCGGGAGGAGGCGGGGGAGCGGCGCAAGGAGGCGATCGCCGCGGTGGCCGCCGAGGCGGGACTGCCCAAGCGGCAGGTGTTCGACGCGGTGGTGGCGGCGAAGAACGCGGGGGCGTGAACGGGGGGCAAGGGAGCGTGAACGGGGGGAACAAGGGGGCGTAAGGGGTGGGCGCACGGCTTGTTGTGTGCGCCCGGCGTACGCATCCTGTGAGCTGGCGCACACGACCTCTGAGCAGGGTGTATCTCCTCTGAGCGGGCGCCCCATGGGTGCGCAAAGAGTCGGGCCTGGAAGGCAAAGCCCGAAGACGGTCAAGGGGGCGGTTTGGCAAGGGACGCCCAAATCGACGCCAACACTCGACAGGCTTGCTGCGTTCATGCTGGTGGAGGCGTCCACTGGATCGAGGGACTCATCCGTCCCTCGATCCAGCGGACAACAGGAGCTGGCATGAGTGAGATCGCAGGGCAGACCGGACTCCGCGCCGGCGCCACGGCCGTCGTCCACGAGTCGTATTCCTTCGCCTGCATGCGCTGCGGGCACGGGTGGGAGCAGTCGTACGAGATAGAGCACCACGTGGACGCCGACGACCACGAGTTCGTGCTCTATGTGGCGAACGGCCAGGTCGTGCCCTCCCCGCTCTCCCGGCCCACATGCGGCAACTGCGACAACCACGTCGTACGGATCATGCGGCCGGGCCGGGTCGCGTCGGCCCGCGACGCGGCGTACCGGCAGCACCGCACGCCGCCCGCCGGTCCGGCGGAGGCACCGGCGGCCGACGCCGAGGGGCAGCAGCACCACTGGCACCTCTCCGACCTCCTGCACCCGTTCCAGCGCAAGGCGAGCTGACCCGCTCCGGCACCGGCGACGGCATGCCCCTTTCGTAGGATCGGGGCATGCCTTCGAACGCCGACAAGAACGCCGCCCCGCCGCTCCCGGAACCGCTGCGGGTACCGGTCGCCGACTCCCACACCCACCTCGACATGCAGTCGGGGACCGTGGAGGAGGGGCTGGCCAAAGCCGCGGCGGTGGGCGTGACCACGGTCGTGCAGGTCGGCTGCGACGTGGCCGGCTCGCGGTGGGCCGCCGAGACGGCCGAACGCCACGACGCCGTCCACGCGACCGTCGCCCTGCACCCGAACGAGGCCCCGCGCATCGTCCACGGCGACCCCGACGGCTGGTCCCGGCAGGGCGCGCGCACGCCCGGCGGCGACGCGGGCCTCGACCAGGCCCTCGCCGAGATCGACCGGCTGGCGGCGCTGCCCCAGGTCAAGGGCGTCGGCGAGACGGGCCTCGACTACTTCCGCACCGGCCCCGAGGGCAAGGAGGCGCAGGAGAGGTCCTTCCGCGCCCACATCGAGATCGCCAAGCGGCACGGCAAGGCCCTGGTCATCCACGACCGGGACGCCCACGCCGACGTCCTGCGCGTGCTGAAGGAGGAGGGCGCCCCCGAGCGGACCGTCTTCCACTGCTACTCCGGCGACGCCGAGATGGCGGAGATCTGCGCCCGCGCCGGATACTTCATGTCCTTCGCCGGCAACGTCACCTTCAAGAACGCCCAGAACCTGCGGGACGCCGTGGCCACGGCGCCGGCGGAACTGCTCCTGGTGGAGACCGACGCGCCCTTCCTCACTCCGGTGCCGTACCGCGGACGGCCCAACGCTCCGTATCTCATTCCGGTCACGGTGCGGGCGATGGCCGTCGTGCGCGGCGCCGACGAGGACGCGCTGGCGTCGGCACTCGCCGCCAACACGGCACGCGCGTTCGACTACTGACCACGACCCTTCCGTCGTCCGACCACCCGACAGCAACTCTGGGTAGCCGCGTCGCTTTGGAGAGTGACGATCGCTCCGCTAGGTTCTGGGGGCCCGATCCGGACCCCTCTGGACCCCTCCGGCCCCTGGAGCGTGTCGGCGTGAGCAACTCGCAGCACCAGACGTACGAGACGTACGGCCCGAGCGAGCCGTACACCGACGTGCACAGCGCCCCGACGCTGGCCTACGGCGTGTACGTGGCGCCGCCCCCCTACGACGACACGTACACGCCCGCTGACGAGGCGCCCGCGCCCGTCGTGCGCGCCGAGGGGAGCGGGCGGGCCGCGCGGCGGCGCAGGGCCCGGAACACGGAGCGCTCGGACGGCACCATGCGCCGGCTGCTCCCCCAGGCACTGGTCGTGGCGTTCCTCGCGGGCGGCACCACCGCCTTCGTCGCCGAGGACAAGGCGATCGAGCTGAGCGTCGACGGCCGGCCCCGCACCCTGCACACCTTCGCGGACGACGTCTCCGAACTGCTCGCCGAGGAGGGCGTGCGGGTCGGCCCGCACGACGTGGTCGCGCCCGCCCCCGGCGAGGAGCTGGCCAGCGGCGACGAGGTCGCGGTGCGCTACGGCCGCCCCGTACGGCTCACGATCGACGGACACCGGCACGAGGTGTGGACCACGGCACGCACGGTGGAAGGGGCGCTTCAGCAGTTGGGGGTGCGTGCGCAGGGCGCCCATCTGTCGGTCTCACGCTCCCTGCCCATCGGGCGCCGAGGGCTCGCACTGGACGTGCGGACCGAACGCGCCGTGACGGTCATGGCGGACGGGCGGGCCCGCACGATCCGTACCAACGCGGCGACCGTCCGGGAAGCCGTCGAGCAGGCCGGGATCACCCTGCGCGGGCAGGACACCACGTCCGTCGCGCCGGACAGCTTCCCGCGCGACGGGCAGACCGTCACCGTGCTGCGGATCACCGGCATCAAGGAGGTCCGCGACGAGGCGATCCCCTTCGAGGCGGAGCGGAACCAGGACCCCTCCCTGTTCCGGGGCACCGAGATCGTCGAACGGGCCGGGCAGCCGGGGCTGCGGCGGATCACGTACCTGGTGCGGACCGTCAACGGAGTACGGCAGAAGCCGCGGCGGACCAGGACCGAGGTCGTGCGGGAGCCGCGCGCGCAGGTGGTCAGAGTCGGCACGAAGCCGCTGCCGATGTCCGTGCAGGGCGCCGACGACCTGGACTGGCAGGGCCTCGCGACCTGCGAGTCCGGGGGGCGGCCGGGCGCGGTCGATCCTTCGGGGACGTACGGCGGGCTGTACCAGTTCGACACCCGGACCTGGCAGAGCCTCGGCGGCAAGGGGCGCCCGCAGGACGCCTCGGCGGCGGAACAGACCTTCCGGGCGAAGAAGCTGTACGTGCGGCGGGGGGCGAGCCCCTGGCCGCACTGCGGGACCCGCTTGCAGGGGTGAGCGTCGGGCGTCCCACGACCGAGCTGCGCCCACCCGTGCCGCTGGGGCGATGGGGGAGGGTGGGCGCGGCGGCACCCCGCAACGCCGGGCCGCGCGAGCCACCCCGGTCCAGCCCCGACGCCGAGCTGGGTGCCGCCCCGGCGGCACGACTGCCCGCGGCTGGGTCCGTACGTCCGCGGCTGGGCCCGCCCGTACCCTTGTCCCGTGAACAGCCCCACCTCCGACGCCCTCCTGGGCCCCGCCGACGTCCGCGAACTCGCGGCAGCGCTCGGTGTGCGTCCCACCAAGCAGCGCGGTCAGAACTTCGTGATCGATGCGAACACGGTCCGCCGCATCGTCCGCACCGCCGGGGTCCGCCCCGACGACACGGTGGTCGAGGTGGGACCGGGACTCGGCTCGCTCACGCTCGCCCTGCTGGAGGCCGCCGACCGGGTCGTCGCCGTCGAGATCGACGACGTCCTCGCCGGCGCGCTGCCCGCCACGGTCGCGGCGCGGATGCCGGACCGGGCCGACCGGTTCGCGCTGGTGAACTCCGACGCCATGCAGGTACGGGAGCTGCCGGGTCCCGCCCCGACCGCGCTGGTCGCGAACCTGCCGTACAACGTGGCCGTGCCGGTCCTGCTGCACATGCTCGACACCTTCCCGAGCATCGAGCGCACCCTCGTCATGGTCCAGGCCGAGGTCGCCGACCGGCTCGCCGCTCCGCCCGGTTCGCGGGTCTACGGCGTCCCGTCGGTCAAGGCGAACTGGTACGCCGAGGTCAAGCGGGCCGGCTCCATCGGCCGCAAGGTCTTCTGGCCCGCCCCGAACGTCGACAGCGGGCTGGTCTCGCTGGTGCGGCGGGCCGAGCCGCTCAAGACCACCGCCTCCCGGCACGAGGTCTTCGCCGTCGTCGACGCCGCGTTCGCGCAGCGGAGGAAGACCCTGCGGGCCGCGCTCGCCGGCTGGGCGGGGTCCGCGGCCGCCGCCGAGGCCGCCCTGGTCGCCGCCGGAGTCTCGCCGCAGGCACGCGGGGAGGCCCTGACGGTGGAGGAGTTCGCCCGGATCGCCGAGAACAGGGCGGACGCCGAGAACAGGGCGGACGCCGGAGACAAGACGGACGCCGCCGACAACGCGGGCAACGCCGACACCGAGGAGCAGGCCGAGCAGTGAGCGTCACCGTGCGGGTCCCCGCCAAGGTCAACGTCCAGCTCGCGGTCGGCGCCGCACGTCCCGACGGCTACCACGACCTGGCCAACGTCTTCCTCGCGGTCGGCCTCTACGACGAGGTGACGGTGACCCCGGCCGACGAACTGCGCGTGACCTGCGCGGGACCGGATGCGGGCCAGGTCCCCCTGGACCGCACGAACCTGGCGGCTCGCGCGGCCGTCGCCCTCGCCGAGCGCCACGGCCTCGATCCCGCCGTGCACCTCCACATCGCCAAGGACATCCCGGTGGCGGGAGGCATGGCGGGCGGCAGCGCGGACGGCGCCGGAGCCCTCGTCGCGTGCGACGCGCTGTGGGGCACGAACGCCTCCCGCGACGAACTCCTCGACATCTGCGCCGAGCTGGGCAGCGACGTGCCGTTCAGCCTGGTCGGCGGGGCGGCCCTCGGCACCGGGCGCGGAGAGGAACTGCGGCTCCTGGAGGTGGGCGGGACCTTCCACTGGGTGTTCGCGATGGCGGAGCGCGGACTGTCCACGCCGGCCGTCTTCCGCGAGTTCGACCGGCTGACGGAAGGGCGGGACGTCCCCGAGCCGGTCGCCTCCCAGCCGCTGCTCGACGCCCTCGCCAAGGGCGACCCCCACGCGCTCGCCGCCGCCGTCTCCAACGACCTCCAGCCCGCGGCCCTCTCCCTCTTCCCGGAACTCGCCGACACCCTCGCGGCCGGGCGGGCCGCCGGCGCCCTGGCCACCCTCGTCTCGGGCTCGGGCCCGACCACGGCGTTCCTCACCCAGGACGCCGAGTCGGCGACGAAGGTGGCTCAGGCCCTGCGCACGTCCGGCACGTGCAGGAGCGTACGGACGACTTCCGGACCGGCCCCGGGGGCGACGATCAGTCGCTGACCCCGGTGGGGTGCGCGTCCCTGGGGGCTCCGCCCCAGACCCCCGGCCCATGCCCACCCACCACCCGGCTCGGTCGGACACAACGTGACCCTCGCCCAGGTGGCGCACCTCTCGACCCACCGAGTCGGTGGTGGGTGGGCGAAGGCCGCGGGGCCTGGGGGCGGAGCCCCCAGGAGACGGGACGGGAAGGGGCGGCGGGGGCGAGAACCGGCGAGAACCCGCCCGGGGATGACCACCCGCCCCGCCGACTACTCTGGAAGGTCGATCGTCCCCCTTGTCAGGAGAGTAATGGCCGTCAATCTGGTCAATGTCGAGAACGTCACCAAGGTGTACGGCACCCGTGCCCTGCTGGACGGCGTCTCGCTCGGCGTCTCCGAGGGCGACCGCATCGGGGTGGTCGGGCGCAACGGCGACGGCAAGACGACGCTGATCCGGATGCTCGCCAAGCTGGAGGACGCCGACACCGGCCGGGTCACGCACTCGGGCGGACTGCGGACCGGGGTGCTGACCCAGCACGACTCCCTGGACCCGACGGCCACCGTCCGCCACGAGGTCATCCGGGACATGGCCGACCACGAGTGGGCCGGGAACGCGAAGATCAGGGACGTCCTCACGGGGCTGTTCGGCGGGCTCGACATGCCGGGGTTCCCGCAGGGGCTCGACACCGTCATCGCCCCGCTCTCCGGCGGTGAGCGGCGCCGCATCGCGCTCGCCAAGCTGCTCATCGAGGAGCAGGACCTGATCGTCCTGGACGAGCCCACCAACCACCTCGACGTGGAGGGCATCGCCTGGCTCGCCCGCCACCTGCGCGAGCGCCGCTCCGCGCTCGTCTGCGTGACCCACGACCGGTGGTTCCTGGACCAGGTCTGCACCCGGATGTGGGACGTGCAGAAGGGCGACGTCTACGAGTACGAGGGCGGCTACTCCGACTACGTCTTCGCGCGCGCCGAGCGTGAGCGCATCGCCGCCACGGAGGAGACCAAGCGGCAGAACCTGGTCCGCAAGGAACTGGCGTGGCTGCGGCGCGGCGCCCCGGCGCGTACGTCCAAGCCGCGCTTCCGCGTGGAGGCGGCCAACGAGCTCATCGCGGACGTGCCGCCGCCCCGCGACAGCAGCGAGCTGATGAAGTTCGCCTCGACGCGGCTCGGCAAGACCGTCTTCGACCTGGAGGACGTGACCGTCCAGGCCGGTCCCAAGGTGCTGCTCAAGCACGTGACCTGGCAGCTCGGCCCGGGCGACCGGATCGGTCTGGTCGGGGTGAACGGCGCCGGGAAGACCTCCCTGCTGCGGGCCATGGCCGAGGCCGCCCTGACGCAGGGCGAGACCCAGCCGGCCGGCGGTCGGATCGCCGTGGGCAGGACCGTCAAGCTCGCCTACCTCTCCCAGGAGGTCGCCGAACTCGACCCGACCTGGCGGGTGGTGCAGGCCGTGCAGCAGGTGCGCGAGCGCGTCGACCTCGGCAAGGGGCGCGAGATGACCGCCGGGCAGCTGTGCGAGACGTTCGGCTTCAACAAGGAGAAGCAGTGGACGCCCGTCGGCGACCTGTCCGGCGGCGAGCGGCGCCGGCTGCAACTGCTGCGTCTGCTCATGGACGAGCCCAACGTCCTCTTCCTCGACGAGCCCACCAACGACCTCGACATCGAGACGCTGACCCAGCTGGAGGACGTACTCGACGGCTGGCCCGGCTCCATGGTCGTCATCTCCCACGACCGGTTCTTCATCGAGCGCACCACCGACCGCGTCTTCGCCCTCCTCGGCGACGCCACCCTGCGGATGCTGCCGCGCGGCATCGACGAGTACCTGGAGCGGCGCCGGCGCATGGAGGAGGTGGCGGCCGCCTCGGTCCCCGCACCGGCCGCCGCCAAGGCCGTACCGGAGAAGAGCGCCGCCGACCAGCGCGTCGCGAAGAAGGAACTCCAGAAGATCGAGCGGCAGTTGGACAAGGTCTCGCAGAAGGAGGCCAGGCTGCACACGCAGATCGCGGACAACGCCACGGACTTCGAGAAGGTGGCCAAACTCGACGCCGAGCTGCGGGACTTGGCCGCCGAGCGGGACGACCTGGAGCTGCGATGGCTGGAACTCGCCGAGGACGCGTGAAGGGCGCGTGAAGGCGCATAACGAGGGCGTCACGGGCCGGTCCTCCCTTGGGAACAGGGGCAGAACCGGCCCGGTGCGTTGTCGGCCCCGAGTGATAGAAAGAGCCGTCTGAGAACTTTCTGAGTACGACTCTGGGTCCATCACGAACCTCAGGGCGTGGCTAAAAATCAGTGACTGAACGGGGGGACGCGCTGATGACTCAGCCGCCCAACCAGCCGCCGCAGGGTGGCTTCGGAGCGCCGCAGGACCAACCACCACAGCAGCAGGGGGGCGGCTTCGGAGCGCCGCCACCGCCACCGCCGCCGCAGGCTCCACCGCAGCCCGGTTACGGCTATCCGCAGCAGCCCGCGCAACCGTCCGGCCCGTACGACCAGTCCGGTCCGTACGGCGGGCAACAGCCGGGCCCCTATGGTCAGCCGGGACCGTACGGCCAGCCGCAGCAGCCGGGACCGTACGGCCAGCCGCAGCCGGGGCCGTACGCGCAGCCGCAGGGGTACGGCTATCCGCCGCAGCCGCAGTTCCCGGGCGCGCCCGGCAATCCGCCGCCCGGTTCCGGCAACCGGTTCAAGGGCAAGACGGCCGTCATCATCGGCGCCGCCGTGGCGGTGCTGCTCGTCGTCGGCGGGACCGTGTTCGCGGTCACCGGCGGCGGTGACGACGGCAAGGAGCCGATCGCCCGGAAGAGCGACGACCCCAAGCCCACCGCCTCCGACTCCCCGGTCAACCCCGGTGACGGCAGCGGTGCCGGCGGTGCGGACCCGGAGAACCTCAACGAGGGCCGGCAGGCCGGCGAGGCCAAGGTGCTCTGGTACAAGGAGGCGCCCGACGCCCCCGGTGACGGCGCCGAGGCCCCCGGCATGTGGATCACCGACAAGACCGCGGTGAAGGCGGCGTACAAGCAGCTCGTCGCGTACAACGTCGGTGATGGCGCCCCCACCTGGGACACGGTCACCTTCCCGCAGAAGATCTGCGCGGTCACCCCGCAGCAGACGTCCGACGACAAGATCGTCGTCGCGTACATGGACGGCGTCAGTGACCGCGCCGAGTGCAACCAGCTCCAGGAGATCGACCTCAACACCGGTGCGAAGGGCTGGACCGGCGAGGTCGCGGACGGCGCGCTGTTCGACAGCACCGCCTCGATCGAGCTCTCCATCACCGGCAAGACCCTGATGGTGGGCCGCTCGCAGTCCGGCACGGCCTACGACGTGACGACCGGCAAGAAGCTCTTCGACAAGAAGCGGTACGGCGACGCCTGTTTCCCGAAGGCGTTCGCGGGCGGCGCCCGGCTGGTCGTCGCCGCGTCCTGCGACGCCGGCCAGGCGACGGAGCACGACGAGGTGCAGGAACTGGATCCCACGACCGGCAAGGTCAGGTGGACCCAGAAGTTCGGCAAGGGCTGGTCCGTCGAGCACACGTACTCCCTCGACCCGCTGGTCATCTACAGCACCAACGACGACAAGGACGCGTGGAACATCTCCGCGGTCACCGCCGCCGGCAAGTTCCGCTCGCAGGTCGCCTTCGACGAGGACTTCGCCCCCGAGTGCGGCTGGGGATTCCTCGGCGGTGACCTCCAGGCCTGCGAGGGTGTGGCCGCCGACGCCGACACGCTCTACCTGCCCACCGAGGCGACCACCGGGGCGAACGAGGTCGTCGCGATCAACCTCGCCGACGGCAAGGAGAAGTGGCGCGTCAAGTCCCCCGCGGACGAGTCGATGCTGCCGCTGAAGGTCGAGGGCGGCAAGCTCATCGCGTATGTGCAGCCGTCGTACGACGCGGGCGGCCGGATCGTGTCGATCCCGACGACCGGCGCCAAGCACACCCCGTCGACGCTGCTGCAGATGCCGACGGGCACCGCGGACATCGAGAGCAGCTTCTACTCGAAGGCCATCGACTGGGTCGACGGACGCTTCTACATCTCGACCACCCGGCTGGCCGGGGACACCGACGAGAAGGAGAAGTTGATGCTCGCCTACGGCAAGTGACTCCTCCCCCTCGGTTCCCCGCCCTCCCGCCGTCCCCGCCGACTCCCGCTCCCGAGGTACTCACGTCATGACCCAACCGCCCCCTCCGCCGCCCAACCAGCCCCCGCAGCAGGACGGTTTCGGCCCGCCGCAGGACCAGCCGCCGCAGCCGGCACAGCCCGCCCAGCCAGGGCAGCCTCAGCAGCCGCCGGGCCAGCCGCAGCCGGGTTACGGCTACCCCCAGCCGCCCCAGCCGCCGCAGACCCCTGAGGGCTACGGCTATCCGCAGGCGACGGCAGCCCAGACCCCGCAGGCCCCGCCGCCGCCCCCCGGCTACGGCTACCCCGGCCAGCAGCCCAACCCGTACGGCCAGCAGCCCAACCCGTACGGGCAGCAGCCCGGTTACGGCTATCCGCAGCAGACCATGCCGCTGCAGCCGCAGCCGGGCCGGCCGGCCGGCGGCGGGCGGAAGTTCAACGCGCAGCTGGCCATCATCGTCGCGGCCGTCGTGGCGATCGCGCTGATCGTCGGCGGCGGTGTCTGGTACGCGTCGACCTCCGGTGACGAGGGCGGCAAGAAGGACGACGCCGCGAGCTCCGGCGGCGGCACCGGCGGCACCGACGACAAGGACGGCGGGAGCACCGGCGGCGGCGACACCGACGGCTCCGGCGGCACCACCGGCACCTCGACCACCCCGGTGGAGAAGGTGCCCGGCAACCCCGCCTCCAAGGTCCTCTTCCAGGTGCCGGCGCCCGAGGTCGGCAAGGACAGCACCATCTCCACGGCCGGTTCCTGGCTCACCGACAAGGTGTACGCCAAGAGCGGCGTCGCCGAGGTCGTCGGCTACGACCCCGACAAGGGCACCAAGCTGTGGACGATCAAGCTCCCCGGCCCGGTGTGCCAGGGCAGCAACCACGTCACCACCGACGGCAGGACGGCGGTCATCTACCAGCCGGAGATGCCGACCAAGGCCGAGCCCTCGCACGGCTGCAGCCAGGTCGCGGGACTCGACCTCGCCGCCGGCAAGAAGCTGTGGACGAAGACCGCCAACTCCGGTGACGAGCCGATCAGCTTCAGCAACGTCACCGTCAGCGCGAACACCGTCGCCGTGGGCAGCTCCAGCGGCGGCGCCGCCTTCGACCTCGGCTCCGGCAAGCAGCTGTGGGCCCCGAAGCCGACCGACACCTGCTACGACGCCGGGTACGGCGGCGGCGCGAAGCTGGTCGCGGTGCGCAGGTGCGGTTCGTACGACGCGCCCGAGCTGCACATCCAGACCCTCGACCCGAAGTCCGGGAAGGTGATCTCCGAGTACAAGATGGCGCAGGGCATCGCCTACGCCAGTGTCGTGTCCACCGACCCGCTGGTGGTGGCCGCCGACATCGGCGAGGCCGCCAAGGACGGCAGCGGCATCTCGGACTTCTTCTCCATCGACAACAAGACCGGCAAGCTGCGCACCCGCATCTCGGCGCCCAGCGACCAGTACGCGGCCAGCTGTGACGGCATCACCAAGATCGAGGAGTGCCACCAGATCGCGGTCGGCAACGACCGGCTCTACCTGCCGACCGAGGAGGACGACGGCGCCGAGAAGTACTCGCGGGCCAACGCGATCGTCGCGATCGACCTCGCCACCGGCAAGCCGACCGGCCAGCGCGCCGACTCGGGCGACGACTACACGATCTCCCCGCTGCGCATGGACGGCACCAACCTGATCGCGTACAAGCGCCCGCCGTACGACAAGGGCGGTCAGATCGTCAGCATCGACGGCGGCTCGTTCAAGGAGACCAAGCTGCTGGAGAACCCGGCCACGGAGTCGGTGCGGGACGTGGAGACCAGCATGTCGCCGGACTACTCGGAGTACCACTACTCGCAGGGCCGCCTGTTCATGTCCGCGATCTTCGCCAGTCAACTGTCGGGATCCGACAAGGAGTATCTGGTGATCGCGTTCGGCGCGAGCTGACCTGCCCGAACCGGCTTCGCGCACGGCCCCGCCCCTGCTCAGGGGTGGGGCCGTGCGCGTACCGCTCATCACCCTCGAATGCATGGAAAACCAGAATTTCCGTCGATCCGGGGCACTTCTCTCCCGGTAGGGGAAGCGCAACGTCGAACAAGCGTGTAGCTTCCGGGGGCATGAAGGGCGGGGGAGCCGGGAGGGGGCTTCTGTCCGTGCGGACCAGTGGGCATCCATAGTGGGGCATCCACAATGCGGATCCATTGGGGGGACTGGGGGGTTGCTCGATGGGAGTGCGGCTCATGGTGGTCGACGACCACCGTTTGCTCGCCGAGGCGCTGGCCTCGGCGCTGAAACTGAGGGGGCACCGGGTGCTCGCCGCGGCGGCGCCCGCCGCCGGCGCGGCGGAACTGGTGATCAGCCGGGCGCCGGAGGTGTGCCTGCTGGGCACGGCGACACCGGCGGAGCCGGGGATGTTCGACCCGGTGGTCCGCATCAAGCGGGAGCGTCCGCAGGTGGCGGTGCTGGTGCTGGGCCCGGTGCCCAGCCCGCGCGGGATCGCGGCGGCGTTCGCGGCGGGGGCCTCCGGCTACGTACGGCATGACGAGCGGATCGAGGGGGTCGAGCGCGCGATCATGAAGGCCCGGGCGGGGGAGGCGGCGGTGGCGCCGCAGCTCCTCCAGGGTGCGTTCAGTGAACTGCTCAACCCGGTGGCCCAGCCGGACGACGAGGGGCAGCGTCTGCTGCAGATGCTGACCCCCAGGGAGGTCGAGGTTCTGGTCCGGGTCGCCGACGGCGAGGACACCCGCCTGATCGCGGCCGGCATGGGCATCGCCCCGTCCACGGCCCGCACGCACGTCCAGCGGGTCCTGATGAAGCTGGGCGTGGGATCGAGGCTGGAGGCGGCCGCGTTGGCGGCGCGCACGGGCCTGCTGGACAGGGCGGGACCGGTGTCCCACTCGTCGCCGGGGGCGGGGGCGGGGGCGGCGGAGTTCTAGACGCCGGGCGCCTTTGAGCGCCTTTCGGCGGGGCGGGGCGTGGGGGGGGGGGGGGGGGGGGGGGGGGGGGGGGGGGGGGGGGGGGGGGGGGGAGGGGGGGGGGGACCCCCCCCCCCCCCCCCCCCCCCCCCCCCCCACCCCCATGTTGACGTTTTTTGTTTGATTGTGATGTTGACTGACCTGGGGACTCGTGTTTCGATGTGTTTGGTTCTGTTTGATGATTGAGTGGCTCGAATAGGGAGTCCGCAGTGAAGAAGACCTCGACCCGACTGGCCGACGGTCGCGAGTTGATCTACTACGACCTGCGCGACGACACCGTGCGGGACGCGGTCGACCGCCGGCCGCTGGATCCGACCGTCACCACGTCCGAGGTCCGCCGTGACGCGCTGCTCGGCGACGAGGTCGCCATCGCCTCGCACCGCCAGGGCCGCATCTACCACCCGCCGGCCGACGAGTGCCCCCTGTGCCCGTCCCAGGGCGACCGGCTGAGCGAGATCCCGGACTCCTCGTACGACGCGGTGGTCTTCGAGAACCGGTTCCCCTCGCTGGCCGGCGACTCGGGCCGCTGCGAGGTGGTCTGCTTCACCTCCGACCACAACGCGTCCTTCGCCGACCTCACCGAGGAGCAGGCCCGCCTGGTCCTGGACGCGTGGACCGACCGCACGTCGGAGCTGTCGCATCTGCCCTCGGTGGAGCAGGTGTTCTGCTTCGAGAACCGTGGCGCGGAGATCGGTGTGACACTGGGCCACCCGCACGGGCAGATATACGCCTACCCCTTCACCACGCCGCGCACCGCGCTCATGCTGCGCTCGGTGGCCGCTCACAAGGAAGCCACCGGCGGCGAGAACCTCTTCGACGCGATTCTGGAGCGCGAACTCGCCGACGCGCGGGTCGTCCTGGAGACCGGGCACTGGCTCGCCTTCGTGCCGTACGCGGCGCACTGGCCGTATGAAGTGCACCTGTACCCGAAGCGCCGGGTGCCGGATCTGCTCGGCCTCGACGAGGAGGCGCGCACAGAGTTCCCCCAGGTGTATCTGGAACTCTTGAGGCGCTTCGACCGGATCTTCGGGGAGGGTGAGCCTCCGACGCCGTACATCGCCGCCTGGCACCAGGCGCCGTTCGGCGCGCTGGAGAACTTCGAGGGCGTCAGCCGTGACGACTTCGCGCTGCACCTCGAGCTTTTCACCATCCGCCGCACGTCCGGCAAGCTGAAGTTCCTCGCGGGGTCCGAGTCCGGCATGAACGTGTTCATCAACGACATCCGGCCGGAGGCCGCGGCCGAGCGACTGCGAGAGGTAGCGAGTTCATGAGCGGTAAGTACCTGGTCACGGGCGGTGCGGGGTACGTCGGCAGCGTGGTCTGTCAGCACCTGCTGGAGGCGGGTCACGAGGTCGTCGTCCTCGACAACCTCTCCACCGGCTTCCGCGAGGGTGTCCCGGCCGGGGCCGCCTTCGTCGAGGGCGACATCCGCGACGCCGCCAAGTGGCTCGACTCCTCCTTCGACGCCGTCCTGCACTTCGCCGCCTCCTCCCAGGTCGGCGAGTCGGTCGTGAAGCCCGAGAAGTACTGGGAGAACAACGTCGGCGGCACCATGGCCCTGCTCGGCGCCATGCGCGAGGCGGGCGTGCACAAGCTCGTGTTCTCCTCCACGGCCGCCACGTACGGCGAGCCGACCGAGGTCCCGATCGTCGAGACGACGCCGACCCAGCCCACCAACCCCTACGGCGCCACGAAACTCGCGGTCGACCACATGATCACGAGTGAGGCGGCGGCCCACGGGCTCGGTGCCGTGTCGCTGCGCTACTTCAACGTGGCGGGCGCGTACGGCGCGTACGGCGAGCGGCACGACCCCGAGTCGCACCTCATCCCGCTCGTCCTCCAGGTCGCGCAGGGCAGGCGCGAGGCGATCTCCGTCTACGGCGACGACTACCCGACGCCGGACGGCACCTGCGTGCGCGACTACATCCACGTGGCGGACCTGGCCGAGGCCCACCTGCTCGCGGTCGAGGCCGCCACCCCCGGCGAACACCTGATCTGCAACCTCGGCAACGGCAACGGCTTCTCCGTCCGCGAGGTCGTCGAGACGGTCCGGCAGGTCACCGGCCACCCGATTCCCGAGATCGTGGCCCCCCGCCGCGGCGGCGACCCGGCGGTCCTGGTGGCGTCGGCCGCCACCGCCCGCGAGAAGCTGGGCTGGAACCCGTCCCGCGCGGACCTCGCGGGGATCGTCGCGGACGCGTGGGAGTTCGCACAGCGGCGCGGAAACTAGCGGCAACGCGGCAACCAGCCGCACCAGTACGTACGGAAAGGTCAGGGGTCAGGGCATGAGCGAGGCTGTCGCAGGGACTGTCGCCGAGCGGTTCGAGGAGCTTTACGGGACCGGGCCCGAGGGGGTGTGGGCGGCGCCGGGCCGGGTCAACCTCATCGGCGAACACACCGACTACAACGACGGCTTCGTCATGCCGTTCGCCCTGCCGCACGTCACCGTCGCCGCGGTGTCCCGGCGCGAGGACGGCGTCCTGCGCCTGCACTCGGCGGACGTCGACGGCGGCGTCGTCGAACTGCGCCTCGACGACCTGTCCCCGGAGTCCGACCGCGGCTGGACGGCGTACCCGGCGGGCGTGGTCTGGGCCCTGCGCGAGGCCGGCCACACGATCACCGGCGCGGACGTCCACCTGACGTCGACGGTGCCGTCCGGTGCGGGCCTGTCCTCGTCGGCGGCGCTGGAGGTCGTGGTGGCGCTCGCCCTGAACGACCTGTACGACCTCGGCCTCAAGGGCTGGCAGCTGGCCCGCCTGTGCCAGCGCGCCGAGAACGTCTACGTGGGCGCTCCCACCGGGATCATGGACCAGACCGCGTCCGCCTGCTGCGAGGCCGGCCACGCCCTGTTCCTCGACACCCGCGACCTCTCCCAGAAGCAGATCCCCTTCGACCTGGCCGCCGAGGGCATGCGCCTGCTGGTCGTCGACACCCAGGTCAAGCACGCCCACAGCGACGGCGAGTACGGCAAGCGCCGCGCCGGCTGCGAGAAGGGCGCCGGCCTGCTGGGCGTGAACGCCCTCAGGGACGTGCCGTACGACGAACTGGACGCGGCCCTTGCCCGCCTCGGCGACGAGGAGGAGGTCCGCCGCCTGGTCCGCCACGTCGTCACCGAGGACGAGCGCGTCGAGCGGGTGGTGTCCCTGCTGGAGTCGGGCGACACCCGCGCGATCGGCCCGGTGCTGGTGGAGGGCCACGCCTCGCTCCGGGACGACTTCCGCATCTCCTGCCCGGAGCTGGACCTGGTGGTGGACACGGCGCTGGGCGCGGGCGCGCTGGGCGCCCGGATGACCGGCGGCGGCTTCGGCGGCTCGGCGATCGTCCTCGCGGAGGCCGCCGACGTCGACACCATCACCAAGGCCGTCCAGGAGGCCTTCGCCGCGGCGGACTTCACCGCCCCGCGGGTGTTCGAGGCGGTGCCGGCGGCGGGGGCGCGCCGGCTCAGCTGAGCCGCTTCGTCAGCGTGTACTCCGTGATCCCCGGCGGATAGCCGGGGATCACGCACACCACCTCGTACCCCTGCTTCTGGTAGAACCGCGGCGCCTGGAAGTCCCAGGTCTCCAGGCGTACGGCGGCACAGCCCCGTTCGCGACGGGCCATCCGCTCCGCCTGCGCGAGCAACGTGGAGCCAAGGCCCGCGCCGCGGTGGCGGTCGTCGACCCACAGGGACGTCACGTGGAGCCAGGTCGCCCACGTGTGGCCGACGAGGCCGCCGGCCAGCCGGTCGGCGTCGTCCAGGATCCAGACGTGCAGCGGGGATTCGCGTTCGTCGGGGGTGCCGCGCAGGGCGCGCAGCACCGGGGAGGCCGCCGTGTTCGCCTCCCGCAGCCGGAACCGGAGAAGATCGCGCCGTTGTCTGTCGACTCCTGTCTCCATACGAAACATGCGGCTCACCATAAACGCGTCGGACAGCCAGTTCTGCAAATTGCCTTCCGCTCCCGCCCCCCGGCCGTACTCTGATGAACAGCACCGGTGGGGGCCGGTGTGCTCAGGGGGCGAGACAGTCGGGTACGACGCCCGAAGTGGGGGTAGCGGTTCTGCACGGCGGCGGCCGTGCGGTGACGGGTGCCCCTGGGCGTCGTATCCGCGCACATGTCGTCGTTCTCCGGACCTTGGGGTATCCCCTGCTCTTCAGGAGCCTGGGGAAGGGGGTTTCGTGGTTCGCATCCGAGTTCTGGTCGTCGATGACCATCGCATTTTCGCCGAGTCACTCGCCGCCGCGCTGGCGGCCGAGCCCGACGTGGACGTGTCCGCGGCGGGCAGCGGTCCCGCCGCGGTACGCAGTCTGGAGCGCGCGGCCGCCGAGGGGCGCCGCTACGACGTGCTGCTGGTCGACGCCGATCTGGGCGGCAACGTGCCCGGCGTCCGGTCCGCGACGCCGGTTCAGGAGGTGGGCGAGGACGGCCTCGTCGACGGGATATCCCTGGTCGTCGGGGTGCGTTCGTCGCAGCCCGCCGTCCGGATCGTCGTGCTCGCCGAGAAGGACGACCCGCGGCGGGCCGCGCTCGCCCTGCAGGCCGGTGCCTCCGGGTGGGTCGCCAAGGACTGCTCGCTGTCCCGGCTGCTGACGGTCATCCGAGGGGTCCTGCGCGAGGAGACGCACCTGCCGCCCGCCCTGCTCACCGGCGTCCTGCGGGAGCTGACGGCCGCGCGCAAGCACCGCACCGAGAGCGAACAGCTGGTGGAGTCCCTCACGCCGAGGGAGCGCGAAGTGCTGCGCTGCATGGTCGCGGGCCTGGGCCGCAAGGCCGTCGCCGAGCGCCTGTTCCTCTCCCCGCACACCGTCCGCACGCACATGCAGAACGTGCTCGGCAAGCTCGGGGTGCACTCCACGCTGGCAGCCGTCGCGCTGGCGCGCCGGGCGGGGGTGGGTCCGGTGGATCTGGGACCTGCCGGGCGGATCATGCCGGAGGAAAGCAGCAGCGCCTGATCAACGCCGGTGTGCGGGCCACCCCCCGCGCCTTTGGCGGGATCCGCCCGGCAGGCCCTCAGCCGGGGATGTTGTCGAACGGGGCGGTCAGCTGGCGTAGCAGACCGGCCAGTTCGCTTCGCTGGGCGCGGGACAGCTCCGCGAGGATCGCCCGCTCCTGGTCCAGGAGTCCGGCCAGGGCCTGGTCCGCTCGGTCACGGCCCTCGGCCGTGAGGCGGACCAGCACTCCGCGCCGGTCGCTGGGGTCGGGCAGCCGCTCGACCAGGCCCTTCTTGGTCAGGCGGTCGATGCGGTTCGTCATCGTGCCCGAGGTGACCAGCGTCTGGGTCAGCAGTTGCCCCGGCGAGAGCTGGTACGGCGTTCCCGCGCGCCTCAGCGCCGTCAGCACGTCGAACTCCCACGGCTCCAGGCTGTGCTCGGCGAAGGCCAGCCGGCGGGCCCGGTCCAGGTGCCGGGCCAGTCTGCTCACCCGGCTCAGTACCTCGAGCGGTTCCACGTCGAGGTCCGGGCGCTCCCGGCGCCATGCTGATACCAGCCGATCGACCTCGTCCTCCATGACGATCAGTGTAGTGGTTGTGTCGATGTGAAGTCTCTTGACGTCAACATTCTTGACGACGAGCTAAATGGGGGTCAGGCTGGGAACCCGTCAGAACGCCACGACGAGGAGGCCCCCATGTCCGCCGCCGCCCCCACCTGGGACCCCGCCCAGTACCTGCGTCACGCCGGCCACCGCGCCCGCCCCTTCGTCGACCTCCTCGCCCGCGTCCCCGACCTCCCCGGTGACCCGCCCCGCATCGCCGACCTCGGCTGCGGTCCCGGCAACGTCACGACCCTGCTCGCCGACCGCTGGCCCGCCGCCCACATCACCGGGTACGACAACTCGCCGCAGATGCTCGACAAGGCGCACGTGGACCACGCCGGGCCCACCCCGGGCGGCGGCCGCCTCGACTTCGCCCACGCCGACGTACGGAACTGGGCGCCTGCCGAGCCGTACGACCTGATCGTCAGCAACGCCACCCTCCAGTGGGTGCCGGGGCACGTGGAACGGTTCCCGGAGTGGGTGGCGGGCCTGAAGGCGGGCGGCACGTTCGCCTTCCAGGTCCCCGGCAACTTCGACGCCCCCAGCCACCGGCTGATGCGCGAACTCGCCCACTCCGCCCGCTGGAAGGACCGCCTCGCCGACACCCTGCGCCACGACGACGCCGTCCTCGCACCCGAGGCCTACCTGAGAAAGCTGACCGGCCTCGGCTGCACGGCCGACGTCTGGGAGACGACGTACGTCCATCTCATGGAGGGCGAGGACCCGGTCCTCGACTGGGTGAAGGGCACCGGCCTGCGCCCCGTCCTGGCAGCGCTCGACGACGACCCGGCGGCACGGGAGGGGTTCGTCGCCGACTACCGGGCGGCCCTGCGCGAGGCCTATCCGTCCGGCGTGCACGGCACGCCCTTCCCCTTCCGCCGCATCTTCGCGGTCGCCCGCAAGGAGGCGTGATGATCACCGCCGTGGACCACGTACAGCTCGCCGCCCCGCCCGGCTCCGAGGAGCGGCTGCGGGCGTACTACGTCGATGTCCTCGGGATGACGGAGCTCCCCGAGCCGCCGGTGCTCGCGGCGCGCGGAGGGTGCTGGTTCCAGGCGGGGGGCGTGCGGCTGCACCTGGGCGTCGAGAACGACTTCCGGGCCGCGAAGAAGGCCCATCCGGGACTGCGGGTGACGGACATCGCGGCGTTTGCGGCCCGGCTGGAGACGCGGGGCGCGACGGTCATCTGGGACGACGACCTGCCTGGTCACCGGCGCTTCTACACCGAGGATCCCGTCGGCAACCGGCTGGAGTTCCTGGAGCCGGTCACAGTTCCTTGAGGGCGTCCAGCGTGATCTCGAGGTCGAGGTCGTAGGGGACGCCGAGCTTGAGCCGGTCGTGGTGGATGCCGGTCAGCGCGTAGGTCTTCGACAGCGGGTCGAGCTCGTAGACGCGCACCACGGGGTGCCGGCTCTCTCCGGCCGTCTCGACCAGCCAGAAGTGGGGGATGCCGGCGGCGGCGTACTTGCGGGGTTTGGTGTCCCGGTCGCGGGCCTCGGAGTCGGGGGAGACGACCTCGACGGCGAGCAGCACGTCGGCGGCCTCGAACCGGGTCTGCTCCAGGCCGGTGACGGCCTCGGCGCGGACGACGGAAACGTCGGGCTCGGGGCCGTTGCGCCGGTCCAGGGCAACGGTCACCTCGCGAAGGACCTTCACCTGCTCCGGAGCCGCGCCCCGCAGCCCGGTCACCAGGAGGTCGATCATGCGGCTGTGGAAAATCCGCTGCGGAGTCACGAAGACAAGGCTCCCGTCGATCAGCTCGGTGTGCGGCGGGAGGTCAGGCAGCGTGAACAGGTCGTCCACGGTGTACCCGTCCTGCGGCGGCACCGGCCAGCGGCAGCCGTGCTCGGCGGTCGGCTCGGCGGTCATGGTTCCTCCCATGGACGGGATTCTCGGCCTGCGGCACCACGGTAGCGGGCGGAATCCGCGGGCATCATCACAAAGAGTGACCGCGTCAGCTCTTCCGGCGCCCTATCAAGTGCGGCTTCGCCTCCAGCCCGTCCAGCCCGTGCCACGCCAGGTTCACGAGATGGGCGGCCACCTCCGCCTTCTTCGGGCGGCGGACGTCCAGCCACCACTGGCCGGTCAGCGCGACCATGCCGACCAGCGCCTGCGCGTACAGCGGGGCCAGCTTGGAGTCGAAGCCGCGGTTCTTGAACTCGCGGCCGAGGATGTCCTCCACCTGGGTGGCGATGTCCGAGATCAGGGACGCGAAGGAACCCGTCGACTGGGGGATGGGGGAGTCACGGACCAGGATCCGGAAACCGTCCGTGTACTCCTCGATGTAGTCCAGGAGCGCGAAAGCCGCCTGCTCGCACAGCTCACGCGGATGACCGGCCGTCAACGAGCTGGTCACCATGTCCAGCAGGCGCCGCATCTCACGGTCGACCACCACCGCGTACAGCCCCTCCTTGCCGCCGAAGTGCTCGTACACCACCGGCTTGGACACCCCGGCCTTCGCCGCGATCTCCTCCACCGACGTGCCCTCGAAACCCTTCGAGGCGAAGAGGGTGCGACCGATCTCCAGCAGCTGCTGGCGACGCTCCGCACCGGTCATCCGGGTGCGACGCGCACGCCGCGGCTTCTCATTGCTCGGGGTGCTGCTGGAGTCGGTCGCCACGGCGTCAATCATGCCGCCTCAGCCGTCTCCCTCTCGCGTCGGGAACCGTCCTCACCCGTGTTCCGGCGGGAATCGATACGCGAGCGTGACGGCCAGCGCACGTCATAGGCCCAGCCGAGCATCTCGAACCAGCGGATGAACCGCGCCGAGGAGTCCAGCTGGCCCCGCTCCACCCCGTGCCGTGCCGACGTCGGGTCGGCGTGGTGCAGGTTGTGCCAGGACTCACCGCACGACAGGACCGCCAGCCACCACACGTTGCCCGAGCGGTCACGCGACTTGAACGGCCGCTTGCCCACCGCGTGGCAGATCGAGTTGATCGACCAGGTGACGTGGTGCAGCAGGGCCACCCGGACCAGCGAACCCCAGAAGAAGCCGGTGAACGCGCCCCACCAGGACATCGTCACCAGACCGCCGATCACCGCGGGCAGGGCCAGCGAGAGGAGCGTCCACATGATGAACTGCCGGGAGATCGTCCGGATCGCCTTGTCCTTGATCAGGTCCGGCGCGTACTTGTCCTGCGGCGTCTGCTCCTCGTCGAACATCCAGCCGATGTGCGCCCACCACAGGCCCTTCATCAGTGCCGGGAGCGTCTCCCCGAAGCGCCACGGCGAATGCGGGTCGCCCTCGGCGTCGGAGAACTTGTGGTGCTTGCGGTGGTCGGCCACCCAACGCACCAACGGTCCCTCGACGGCCATCGAGCCCATGATCGCCAGCGCGATCCGCAGGGGCCTCTTCGCCTTGAAGGAACCGTGGGTGAAGTAGCGGTGGAAACCGATCGTGATGCCGTGGCACCCCAGGTAGTAGAAGAAGACCAGCAGGCCGAGGTCCAGCCAGCTCACGCCCCAGCCCCAGGCCAGAGGCACGGCCGCCAGCAGCGCGAGAAACGGGACGGTGATGAAGAGCAGCAAGGTGATCTGCTCGATCGAGCGCTTCTGCTCGCCACCCAGGGTGGCGGAGGGCGCGGGAGTCTCGTCGGCCGGCTTCGAAGAGCCTTCGATCACGTCGGAGCTTGAGGTCATGCGTGTCCCCTGTGGGGTCTTGGACTGAGGCTGGTGCCGGGCAGCGAGAACCGTGCGGTGCTTCCTACGGTTCCGTAACCTACGGCGTCGTAAGTATGGCAGCGGGCCGCCCTACGGCAAGAGCCCGACATTCTGCGCCTCCGCATGGACACCTATCCTTGGGTCGGTCGGACAGCGCGGTCCGCTCTGATTTTCTTCCCGGATGGTCCGGTCCGTATGCGGCAGCAGCCGCCTGACCGCCATCCGGGTTCCCCTCTCGCACGAGCTTCAACACTGCAAGGAGCCGCACCTGTGAGCAGTGCCGACGACCTGACTAGAAGCACCACGTCGACCAGCAGCGAGCTGCGCGCCGACATCAGGCGCCTGGGTGACCTCCTCGGCGAGACCCTTGTCCGACAGGAGGGTCCCGAGCTGCTCGAACTGGTGGAGAAGGTCCGCCGCCTCACCCGTGAGGACGGCGAAGCCGCCGCCGAGCTGCTGCGTGGCACAGAACTGCAGACCGCGGCCAAGCTGGTCCGTGCCTTCTCCACCTATTTCCACCTGGCCAACGTCACCGAGCAGGTCCACCGCGGCCGGGAACTGCGCGCCAAGCGCGCCGCCGAGGGCAGCCTCCTGGCCCGTACGGCCGACCGCCTCAAGGACGCCGACCCCGAGCACCTGCGCCAGTCGGTCGCCAACCTGAACGTCCGCCCGGTGTTCACCGCGCACCCCACCGAGGCCGCCCGCCGCTCCGTCCTCAACAAGCTGCGGCGGATCGCCGCGCTCCTGGAGACCCCGGTCATCGAGGCCGACCGCCGCCGCTACGACACCCGCCTGGCCGAGAACATCGACCTGGTGTGGCAGACCGACGAGCTGCGCGTCGTACGCCCGGAGCCCGCCGACGAGGCCCGCAACGCCATCTACTACCTGGACGAGCTGCACGCCGGCGCGGTCGGTGACGTCCTGGAGGACCTGACGGCCGAGCTGGAGCGGGTCGGCGTCAAGCTGCCCGACAACACCCGGCCCCTCACCTTCGGCACCTGGATCGGCGGCGACCGCGACGGCAACCCGAACGTCACGCCGCAGGTCACCTGGGACGTCCTGATCCTCCAGCACGAGCACGGCATCAACGACGCCCTGGACATGATCGACGAGCTCCGGGGCTTCCTCTCCAACTCCATCCGCTACACCGGCGCCACCGACGAACTCCTCGACTCCCTCGGCACCGACCTGGAACGCCTCCCGGAGATCAGCCCCCGCTACAAGCGCCTCAACGCCGAGGAGCCCTACCGCCTCAAGGCCACCTGCATCCGGCAGAAGCTGGAGAACACCAAGACCCGCCTGGCCAAGGGCATCCCGCACGAGGAGGGCCGCGACTACCTCGGCACCGCCGAGCTGCTGCACGACCTCACCCTGATCCAGAGCTCCCTCAGGCAACACCGCGGCGGCCTCTTCGCCGACGGCCGCATGGACCGTACGATCCGCACCCTCGGCGCGTTCGGCCTCCAGCTCGCCACCATGGACGTACGCGAACACGCGGACGCCCACCACCACGCCCTCGGCCAGCTCTTCGACCGGCTCGGCGAGGAGTCCTGGCGGTACGCCGACATGCCCCGCGAGTACCGGGCCAAGCTGCTCGCCAAGGAGCTGCGCTCCCGCCGTCCGCTCGGGCCCACCCCGGCGCCCGTGGACGCCGCCGGCGAGAAGACCCTCGGTGTCTTCCAGACCGTGAAGCGGGCCCTGGAGGTCTTCGGACCCGAGGTCATCGAGTCGTACATCATCTCGATGACCCAGGGCGCCGACGACGTGTTCGCGGCGGCGGTGCTGGCCCGCGAGGCCGGCCTGCTCGACCTGCACGCCGGCTGGGCCAGGATCGGCATCGTGCCGCTGCTGGAGACCACCGACGAGCTCAAGGCCGCCGACACGATCCTCGAGGACATGCTCTCCGACCCGTCCTACCGGCGCCTGGTCGCGCTGCGGGGCGACGTCCAGGAGGTCATGCTCGGCTACTCCGACTCCTCGAAGTTCGGCGGCATCACGACCTCGCAGTGGGAGATCCACCGCGCCCAGCGGCGCCTGCGTGACGTGGCGCACCGGTACGGCGTGCGCCTGCGCCTCTTCCACGGCCGCGGCGGCACCGTCGGCCGCGGTGGCGGCCCCTCGCACGACGCGATCCTCGCCCAGCCCTGGGGCACCCTGGAGGGCGAGATCAAGGTGACCGAGCAGGGCGAGGTCATCTCCGACAAGTACCTCGTGCCGTCCCTGGCGAGGGAGAACCTGGAGCTGACCGTCGCGGCCACCCTCCAGGCCTCCGCCCTGCACACCGCCCCCCGCCAGTCCGACGAGGCGCTGGCCCGCTGGGACGCCGCGATGGACGTCGTCTCCGATGCCGCGCACGCCGCGTACCGCAGGCTCGTCGAGGACCCGGACCTGCCGACGTACTTCCTCGCGTCGACGCCGGTGGACCAGCTCGCCGACCTGCACCTCGGCTCGCGGCCCTCCCGCCGCCCCGGCTCGGGCGTCTCCCTCGACGGCCTGCGCGCCATCCCGTGGGTGTTCGGCTGGACCCAGTCCCGGCAGATCGTGCCCGGCTGGTTCGGCGTCGGCTCCGGCCTCAAGGCCCTGCGCGAGGCGGGCCTGGACACCGTGCTCGACGAGATGCACGAGCAGTGGCACTTCTTCCGCAACTTCGTCTCCAACGTCGAGATGACCCTCGCCAAGACGGACCTCAGGATCGCCGCCCACTACGTCGACACCCTCGTCCCGGACGACCTCAAGCACGTCTTCGAGACCATCAGGGCCGAGCACGAACTGACCGTGCGCGAGGTGCTGAAGGTGACCGGGGAGAAGGAACTGCTCGACGCCACCCCGGTGCTGAAGCAGACCTTCAGCATCCGCGACGCCTACCTGGACCCGATCTCCTACCTCCAGGTCACCCTCCTCAAGCGGCAGCGCGACGCGGCGGCCGCGGGCGAGCAGCCCGACCCGCTGCTGTCCCGGGCGCTGCTGCTGACGGTCAACGGCGTGGCGGCGGGCCTGCGCAACACCGGCTGACGGCCCTCCCGGACACAGGACACAAAGGTGCCCCCGGCCTCGTACCCGAGGCCGGGGGCACCTTCATATGTGCGATCAGGCCTTACGGCGACGCAACACCAGGTAACCGCCCCCCGCGACCAGCGCGGCCGCGAGGCCGGACAGCAGGCCGACCGGGGCGCCCGAGCCGGTCTCGGCGAGATCGCCGCCGGTGCCCTGGCCGGACGGGGAGGAGGAGGCCGACGGGCCCGCCGACTCACCGGCGGAGGATCCCGGGCCCGGCGACGCGGACGGGTCGGCCGACTCGCCCGCCGACGAACTCGGCGAGGCAGAGCCGGACGGCGTCGAACCGCCGCCGCCGTCCCCCTCGTCCTCGCAGTCCGTCCAGAACACCTTGTGCTTGGCGGCGCCGTTCTCGCCCTCGAAGTTCCAGAACAGCTTGTAGTGGCCGTCGGGCAGGGACAGGTCGTCCGTACGGCCGTGGCCGTCGGCGTCCAGGGTGATCTCGCCGGACTTCACCGTCTCGCCCTTGACGGCCGTCGGGGCCCACGCCTCGATGTGCCAGTCGACCTCCTGGACGGCGTCGAAGCCGAAGGCGTCGAGATAGAAGGTGCAGACGTGGGGCTCGTTCTTGCGGAGCTCCTCGCCGGTGGTGGCGTCGTGGATCTTCACGGTGCCGTTGTCGCCGGAAGGGGTGGCATGGGCGAGGGGAGCGGCCAGGAAGGCCGCCGCGACGACGGCGGACAGGACGCCGGCGCGAGGGAGGATACGCATGGGGCAGTAGTCCATCTTCGAGATGTGAGCGGGAAGATGTGGAGGGGGCGGCTCAGCTTCCAGCCCCTGCCGTGACCAGGTCAATCACGAACAGGCAACACTCGGTTCCTCCACACGACCTGACAACGGCGAAACCCCTTAGACCGTCACGAACGCGGCCGTCAGCAGCGCGATCCCCGCCCCCGCCATCACCCACGCGACGCGCGTCCGCCGCAGCCCGCCGGCCACCACGACCGAGGCGAGCAGCAGCGCGCCACCCATCGGCACCCACGAGTAGAGGATCCCGGCGGGACCGGAGCGCACCACGTCGTCGCTGCCCGGCTTCACCACCACGGAGTACGTCCGTCCCTTGCGCACGGCGACCGTGTGCTCGATGACCACGCTCCCGCGGGCGGCCGACCCCACCGACGCCGGCGTGTACGGCCCCGTACAGGTGTCCTCGCCGCACCGCGTCACCTCGACCGTGCCGCGCTCCCGCCCCTTGGTGAGCATCACGTGCTGGGCCGTCCCCCAGGACGCCCACACACCGGCGATCAGGATCAGCGCCGCGACCGTACCCATCGCCACGAGCCGCCCGAACCGCAGCGCGGTCACGGAGGCCTGACGGGAGGTGGTGGCAGTGGCAGGCATGGCGGGGATCATTGGCCATGACACTGCGGCCGGTCAACTTCGGCGGGCACCGGGCCCGGAAAAGTCGGCAGTTGTACGTACCTTTCCCCAGCCCTTCTCCCAGGCCCGCCGTCGCCTCAGGAGTTGTACGTCCCCTGCGCCCGCTCCAGTCCGTCGATCACCAGACACTCCACCGCGTCCGCCGCCCGGTCCACGAAGTAGCCCAGCTCCTTGCGCTCCGCCGACGAGAAGTCCTTCAGCACGAAGTCCGCGACCGGCATACGCCCCGGAGGCCGCCCGATCCCGAACCGCACCCGGTGATAGTCCGCACCCATCACCTTCGTCATCGACTTCAGACCGTTGTGCCCGTTGTCCCCGCCACCGAGCTTCAGCCTCAGCACCCCGTAGTCGATGTCCAGCTCGTCATGGACGGCCACGATGTTCGCCACCGGCACCTTGTAGAAGTCCCTGAGCGCGTTCACCGGCCCGCCCGACAGGTTCATGAACGACATCGGCTTGGCCAGCACCACCCGCCGGTTCGCCGGCCCGGGCGGCCCGATCCGCCCCTCCAGGACCTGCGCCTGCGCCTTCCCGGCCCGCTTGAACCGGCCCCCGATCCGCTCCGCGAGCAGATCGGCGACCATGAAGCCGACGTTGTGCCGGTTGGCGGCGTACTCGGGCCCGGGATTACCCAGCCCGACGATCAGCCAAGGGGCGCCTGCATCGGTCGTCACGTGCATGTCTCCTTGATACGCGCCGACCGCCGCCCCCGAGGGGAGCGGCGGCCGGCAGCCGGTATTCCGGGGAGGATCAGGCCTCGGTGGCCTCGGCCTCGCCCTCCGCCGGGGCCTCCTCGGCCTGGGCGGCCAGGATCTGGAGGACGACCGCGTCCTCGTCGGTCACCAGCGTGGTGCCCTCGGGCAGCGGGATGTCCTTGGCGAGGATGGAGTCGCCGGCCTCCAGGCCCGCGATGGAGACGGTGACCGACTCCGGGATGTGCGTGGCCTCGGCCTCGACGTTCAGCGTGCTCAGCACGTGCTCGAGCAGGTAGGCGCCCGGCGCGAGCTCGCCCTCGGTGTGGACGTAGACCTCGACGTTGACCTTCTCGCCGCGCGTCACCAGAAGCAGGTCGACGTGCTCGAGGAAGCCCTTGATCGCGTCGCGCTGCACGGCCTTCGGGATCGCCAGCTGGGTCTTGCCCTCGATGTCCAGCGTGAGCAGGACGTTCGGGGTGCGCAGGGCGAGCTGCAGCTCGTGGCCCGGCAGCGTGATGTGGGCCGGCTCGGCACCGTGACCGTAGACAACGGCGGGAACCTTGCTGTCACGGCGGATACGGCGGGCCGCACCCTTGCCGAACTCGGTACGGGTCTCGGCGGCGAGCTTGACGTCAGCCATGGTCACTCCTCGTAGAACAGTCGGGGAAGGTGGTCACCCGGCCAAACAATCGGCCTGCTACGAAGAGCGCGTCGATAACGGACAGCCGATCCACCGTCGTAGAAAACGGAGAACGGCCTCCCTCGCCGAGCAACTTCAGCAGTCTACTCAGAGAGGGAGGCCGCACCCAAAAGGATCTTCGACGAGAAACCGGGAACGAGCCCGGGGAACCCTTACTGCTCGTCGAACAGGCTCGTCACCGAACCGTCCTCGAACACCTCACGTACCGCGCTCGCGATCGTCGGCGCGATCGACAGCACCTTGATCTTGTCCAGGTCCGCACCCAGCTCACCCGGCGTCGGCAGCGTGTCCGTGAAGATGAACTCGCTCACCCGCGAGTTCTTCAGCCGGTCCGCCGCCGGACCCGACAGCACACCGTGCGTCGCCGTCACGATGACGTCCTCCGCACCGTGCGCGAACAGCGCGTCCGCGGCCGCGCAGATCGTGCCACCGGTGTCGATCATGTCGTCGACCAGCACACACACCCGGCCCTTGACCTCACCCACCACCTCGTGGACGGTCACCTGGTTCGCCACGTCCTTGTCGCGCCGCTTGTGCACGATGGCCAGCGGAGCGCCCAGCCGGTCACACCAGCGGTCGGCGACCCGCACCCGGCCTGCGTCCGGGGACACGACCGTCAGCTTGCCCTTGTCGACCTTCTTGCCCACATAGTCCGCGAGGAGCGGCAGGGCGAACAGATGATCCACCGGCCCGTCGAAGAAGCCCTGGATCTGATCCGTGTGCAGATCCACGGTCAGGATGCGGTGAGCACCGGCCGTCTTCATCATGTCCGCGATCAGACGCGCCGAGATCGGTTCACGCCCGCGGTGCTTCTTGTCCTGCCGCGCGTAACCGTAGAACGGCACGATGACGGTGATGGAGCGGGCCGACGCGCGCTTCAGCGCGTCGATCATGATCAACTGCTCCATGATCCACTTGTTGATCGGAGCCGTGTGGCTCTGGATCAGAAAGCAGTCCGCACCGCGAGCCGACTCCTGATAGCGCACATAGATCTCGCCGTTCGCGAAGTCGAAGGCCTTCGTCGGGACAACCCCGACACCCAGCTGCTGGGCGACCTCCTCGGCAAGCTCGGGGTGGGCGCGGCCGGAGAAGAACATCATCTTCTTCTCGCCGGTCGTCTTGATCCCGGTCACAGCACAGTCTCCTCAGAGGTGTTTCAACTGGGTACCGATAGCTTCTCCGCTGGCTGCGAGAGGCCGTCTCGGCTGGTGGGGCGTGCGGGTATGCACGTATCACGGTACGCCGTGTCCGACGCACCCGTTTCCGGTCAGCCTTCGCTCTCACCCTGCCGGGAGGCCGCCTCGGCCGCCTTCGCAGCCGCGCTCCCCGGACGCTTACGGGCCACCCAACCCTCGATATTCCGCTGCTGACCGCGGGCCACGGCCAGTGAACCGGGCGGCACGTCCTTCGTGATCACGGACCCGGCGGCGGTGTACGCACCGTCCCCGACCGTGACAGGCGCCACAAACATGTTGTCCGAACCGGTACGGCAGTGCGACCCCACGGTCGTGTGGTGCTTGTCCTGCCCGTCGTAGTTCACGAACACGCTCGCCGCACCGATGTTGGTGTGGTCACCGATCGTCGCGTCACCGACATACGAGAGATGCGGGACCTTCGTCCCCTCCCCGATGGAGGAGTTCTTCGTCTCCACGTACGTACCGACCTTCGACTTCGCGCCGAGCCGCGTACCGGGCCGCAGATAGGCGTAGGGCCCCACGGTCGCCTGCGGACCGACCTCCGCCCCGTCCGCGACCGTGTTGTCCACCCGCGCCCCCGCACCCACCCGCGTGTCCCGCAGACGGCTGTTGGGCCCCACCTCGGCACCCTCACCCAGGTGCGTCGAGCCCTGCAGCTGCGTCCCCGGATGCACGATCGCGTCCTGCTCGAAGGTGACCGTGACATCCACCCAGGTCGTGGCCGGATCGACGACGCTCACGCCGGCCAGCATCGCGCCGGTCAGCAGCCGGTCGTTCAGAATCCGCCGCGCCTCGGACAACTGCACCCGGTTGTTGATCCCGGCGATCTCCCGGTGATCACCGGCGACCGAGGCACCCACGCGATGCCCCGCCTCCCGCAGGATCCCGAGAACATCGGTCAGATACTCCTCACCCTGCGAGTTGTCCGTACGGACCTTCCCCAGCGCGTCCGCGAGAAGCTGCCCGTCGAACGCGAACACCCCCGAGTTGATCTCCCGGATCGCCCGCTGCGAGTCGGTGGCGTCCTTGTGCTCGACGATCGCCGTGACGGCCCCGGAGGCGTCGTCCCGCACGATCCGCCCGTAACCGGTCGCGTCCGGCACCTCGGCCGTCAGCACGGTCACCGCGTTGCCGTCGGCGGAGTGCGTGGCGGCGAGCTGCCGCAAGGTCGCACCGGTGAGCAAAGGAGTATCCCCGCACACGACGACCACGGTCCCCTCGACCGGCCCGCCCAGCTCCTCCAACGCCATCCGAACGGCATGCCCCGTACCGTTCTGCTGCGCCTGCACCGCGGTGCGCACCTCGGCGTCGGTCTCCGTCAGATGCGCGGTGACCTTCTCACGGGCGTGGCCCACGACCACGACAAGGTTCTCCGGCTGCAACTCACGCGCGGCGGCGAGCACGTGGCCCACGAGGGACCGGCCACAGATCTCGTGCAGAACCTTGGGTGTGGCCGACTTCATACGGGTGCCCTCACCCGCTGCGAGAACGACGACGGCTGCCGGGCGAATGGCGCTCACGGGGTTGCCCTTCGGCTTTGGATGGGTGGGGGGTCGGACATCCGCAGGATACCGGGGCGTTTCGTGGGGGACATGAGAGTGGGCCCTGACAGTGCTGTCAGGGCCCAGTTTCGAGAGGGGCTCCCGGAGAAGGACTCGAACCCTCATTCAACGGACCAAAACCGTTTGTCCTACCTTTAGACGATCCGGGATTATTGGTGCGCTATGTCCGATTTTGTTGATCGGCTTCGCGCACAGACAACACTATGCCGTACCAAGAGCCCTCGATGCGACGGTACAGCTCTGCGCTGCGGCGCACGGTGACTGCAAGGCAGCCGCGGTAGTCGTCTCCAGTGTTCTTGCGCACCGTCTTCGGGTTGTGCCGCTTGAGGACCGTCTTGCCGAAGGTGCTGCGGTCCGCCTGGACCAGGTCCGCCCAAAACGCCTCGGCTGATTCCACGTCAGCCGACTCGTGGATCATGACGTGGTACCTGAGGCGTTCTCGTTCTACTTCGAGCAAATCGAGCCAGGCCAGGAAGAGCTTGATCATGTTCGGGTCGCTATTGACGAAGATGACGCGCTCACGCCGGGCGTAGGACTTGTCCTTGGTGCCCTCGGCCCAATAGAGGGCGACCCCTGCGATGAACAGATCACGGTCGGACAGCTCACCGATGGCGGTGGCCGCAGCTTGCTTGGTCTCTTGTCGCTCTTCTTCGCGTCTATGCAGAGTTGCTTCCCAGCCCTTCCTGGCGATTGCCGAGGCCTCCTCCGGGGTCCGTTTTCGCTCGGGCTTCGGCAGATCCCGTACCCACAACGAGATCGAACTCTTGGAGCACCCCAGCTCCACCTGGATCTGGTCGTACGTCCAGCCCTGCGGGCGCAGCTCGCGCGCCTTTTCCCGGAGGTCGTCCTTCGCGTTCGGGCGCTTCGTCCACTCCGGGGGCGGTTCGCCTTCCAGGAGGCGGTTGAGGATGTCGTTGTTGTGGACGTGCAGGCGGTCGCGGATCTGGCGTCGGCTGAGGCCGGCCCGTCGCAGCGTGAGCGCCTGCTCCCGGAGTCCCTCGAAGTCCGTGGATGTGCTGTGTGGATGTGCCGTGGGCATACCGTCGGGTGGAATTCGATCTTCCGGGGTCGAACGGTGAGTGATTCAACAGTTCGAGGGATATCGGTCGGTTTCGTTCTCGTCCGATCACGGCATGTGGTGTAGGCCAGTCACGGAAACTCACCGGAAAAGGGGCCCCCGGCGCCCGTAGGCTGGGAGGCATGACCACGACGGGGGAAGAACACACCACGGCCTTGGGAGGGCCGTGGTGGTGGGCCAGGTGGCGCAGTGCGGTGCTGGACGTGGGTCTGGCCGTGGCGTCCGCGGTGGAGTGTGGAGTGGAGGGGGTTCCGTTCGCGCGGGACGCGGGGATTCCGGATGCCGCGGGGATCGTGTTCGGACTGTTGGCCGGTTCGGTGCTGGTGTTGCGGCGGCGGTGGCCGATCGCTGTCGTGCTGGTGTCGATCGCGATCACGCCCGCCCAGATGGGCTTCCTGATGGGCATCGTCGGCCTGTACACGCTGGCGGCGTCCGAGTTGCCGAGGCGGATCATCGGTTCGCTGGCGGGGATGCAGCTGGTGGGGACGTTGATCGTGACGTTCGTGCGGGTCCGGCAGGACATGGTGCGGGGGGATCTGACGCTGGGGGACTGGTTCCTCCCGTTCGCTGCGATCACCGCGTCGTTGGGGCTGACCGCGCCGCCGCTGCTGTTCGGGATGTATGTGGGGGCGCGGCGGCGGCTGATGGAGAGCTTGCGGGAGCGGGCGGACAGTTTGGAACGGGAGCTGCAGTTGCTGGCCGAGCGGGCCGAGGAGCGGGCCGAGTGGGCGCGGAACGAGGAGCGGACGCGGATCGCGCGGGAGATGCACGATGTCGTGGCGCACCGGGTGAGCCTGATGGTCGTGCATGCTGCCGCGCTGCAGGCCGTTGCTCGGAAGGACCCCGAGAAGGCTGTGAAGAATGCCGCGCTTGTGGGGGACATGGGGCGGCAGGCGTTGACCGAGTTGCGGGAGATGCTCGGGGTGTTGCGGACCGGGGACGGCCGGGCGGCCGCCGCGCGGCGCGACGAGGTGCCGTTGGCGGCAGTGGGGGCGGCCGCTGCGGTGGCGGCTTCCCGGGTCGCCGAGGACGAGGGTGCGGGCGACGGGCCCGGGCCCTCGTTGTCCGATCTGGATGTGCTGGTGGGGCAGTCGGCGGCCGCGGGGATGGTGGTCGAGCTGTCGGTGGAGGGGGAGACGCGGCTGTATGCCTCGGACATCGAGCAGACGGCGTTCCGGGTGGTGCAGGAAGCGCTGACGAACGTCCACAAGCATGCGGCGGGGGCGAAGACGCACGTGCGGCTCGCGCATCGGGTGTCGGAGATCGCGATGCAGGTGGAGAACGAGCCGCCGCCGGAGCTGACGTCGGCGTCGTCGGCGCGGTTGCCGTCCGGGGGCAACGGTCTGGTGGGGATGCGGGAGCGGGTCGTGGGGCTGGGCGGGGTGTTCGTGTCGGGGCCGACGGATGCGGGGGGTTTTCGGGTGTCGGCGGTGATTCCGGCCGGGTAGTGCGGTTGGCCGGGTGTCTCAGCCTGCCGTGAGGCGGGTCGGTTCGATGCCGGAGACGAGGGTGGCGAGGGCCTGGTCGAGGTCGGGGCCGAGGTACCAGTCGCCGGTGTGGTCGAGGGCGTAGACGCGGCCGTCGGTGTCGATGGCGAGGATGGCCTGGGTGTCGGTTTCGGCGCCGAGGGGGCAGACCTCGGTGTCGAGGGCGCGGCCGAGGTCGGCGAGGGTGCGGGCCATGTGGAGGCCGTGCAGCGGGTCGAGGTGCAGTCCGGCGGGGGCGATCTGGCGGCCGGGGCCGGTGGGTGTGAGGTGGAGGCCGCCGAATTCGGCCCAGGCCTCGACGGCGGCGGGGAACACGGCGTGCCGGTGTCCGGCGGGTGAGGCGTGTTCCCGCAGGGCGTCGGCCCAGATTTCGGCCTGCTTTATGTCCCAGCGTCCGGGTTGCCAGCCGGCGGCGCGCAGGGCGGCGTCGACGGGTACGGGGAAGCGTGTGGTGGAGGTGCGGTCGGGGTGCATCTTCCCTTGGTTCGTCGAGATCGTCGAGGTCGCGGCTGTCGGGCTGTCGGGAGTCGGGTACGTCCCGTGGTGTCCACCGGGTGACGTCTGTCCGGTGGTTGACGTCCCGGTGATGTACGTGGGGGCGTGCCTGATCGACTCAGTCGCCGGTCGTCGTCGAGTCGACGACGCGGACGCCGAAGTGGGCGCTGAGGGCGGCGCAGGCTCGGCAGGGGGCGGCGAAGCTGCCGTGCAGGGGGTCGCCGTCCTCGCGGATGCGTCTGGCGGTGAGTTTGGCCTGTTTGAGGGCTCTGCGGGCCTCGCCGTTGGTCATCGGTCTGCGGGCCGCGCGTTTGCTGCGGGCGGCGTCGATGGCGGCGATGTGGCGGGAGATCAGCAGGGTTTCGGCGCAGCGGCCGGTGAAGCGGTCGCGCCGGTCGCTGGGGAGGCTGTCGAGGAAGTCCTGGACCAGGGGGTGCAGGGCGGGGGGCTGGTCGCCACGGGCGGCGGTGCCGGTGAGGGTGGCGCCGCGTACGGAGAGTGCGGCGGCGACGGTGGGGAGTATGCCGTCGCGGCGGTGGCGCAGGGTGGGGGCGTGTGGGGTGTCGGTGCTGCTCCAGCCGATGCGGGGATCGCCGGACGTGCCGTTGTGCGGGCCTGCGTGCGGACCTGTGTGCCGGGCGGTCCGGTGGTCGCCGGACGTGCCTGGTCGCGGTCCTGGGTGTGGTCCCGTCTGTGTCGCGTTCATGATCGTCATCCCCTCACGAGCATCCCCCGGACGACACAGAGTGCCAAATGCCGTGGCTGCTGCGGAAGCTGGGGCGGTGCGACACGCCCGGGTTTGGGCGGGCTGTCACGGCGGGGTGACGGCTGGTCACGGAAGCGGAGGGGTGCTGACCGGTGCCCGGTGACCGGTCTTGTCGTACCGCATAGGCTGTCGGCACCGCGATCCGCGCGGTCGACGCGTGGAGACGGACGAGACAGTCGTTACGGGGCGTAGTGGCCGATGGTGGTCGTTACGGGTCGTACCAGAGTGCCGCAGGGGGCAACCGCCATGACGACAGGTCGGCTCGGGCAGCAAGCCGCGCCGCCGAACGCGGCCTACGCCGGGCAGGTCGTGCATTTCCCGGATCCGGTTCGGGCGGCCCGTCACCCGAGAGGGGTACGGGTGGACGAGCACGGCTACCCCGACTTCTCGCCCTACGCGCGTGCGGTCGCGGAGATCGCCGATCCGCCGGAGGGTTTCGGGGTCGACGAGTTGCGGCTGACGGACTACGTGTCGGCGAACGCGGCCCTGGCGGCCACGGGGCACGAGTTGTGGGACACGGTGCCCGCGGTGGCGACGCCGCACGGCTGGACGTGGCATCACGCGGCGAGCTCGCGGCGGCTGGAGCTGGTGCCGGTCGACGTGAAGGCGCTGCTGCGGCATCACGGCGGTATCGCGACGGCGGCGGTGGACCAGAACAAGAGGGGGACGCGGCCGCTTCAGGAGACGCGTCCCGCGCACTTCGGGCTGCCGAAGTCGGGTGTGGCGGTGACGGAGTCGCAGGTGCTGGGCGTCGAGGAGGACCTCGGGTACCGGCTGCCGGGCGCGTACCGGTCGTTTTTGAAGGCGGCGGGCGGGTGTGCGCCGGTGGGCGCGGCGCTGGACGCCGAGTTGGGTCTGCTGATCGACCAGCCGTTCTTCACGGTGCGGGACGAGGCGGCGGTCAACGACCTCGTGTACGTCAACAAGTGCCTGCGTGACCATCTGACCAAGGACTATCTGGCGGTCGGTTTCGTGCAGGGCGGCTTGCTGGCGGTGAGGGTGAAGGGCGAGCGGGCCGGTTCGGTGTGGTTCTGCGCGTACGACGACGCCCGGGACGTGGATCCTTCGTTGCCGCCGGCGGAGCGGGTGGAGAGGTTGCTGCTGCCGTGCGGTGACGACTTCGACGCGTTCTTGTCGCGGCTGGCGGGCAATCCGCCGGAGTTGGAGACGGTGGCGAACCTGATGGTGGACGGCGGGTTCGCGCGGTCTGTTCCCGTCTCGTCGGTGGGGGAGTGAGCTGGACGATGGTGACGTTTGCGCAGGCGCAGGAGCGCGCCGAAGAGTGGATCAACGGGGATGTGCCGCCGTACCAGCATCGTGAGGTGCGGGTACGGGAGTTCGACCTCGGGTTCGTGGTGTGGGCCGAGGACCGTGCGGACGGGCCGCGTTCGGACGGCGGCGCTCAGCGGCTGGTCATCGCCCGGGACAGCGGGGAGGCCACGCTGTGGCCCTCGCTGGCGGTGGGTGAGGTGATCCGCCGGTACGAGGAGGAGTACGGCCGTGCGGATGCCGTCGCGGATGCGGTGCCGGCTCCCGCGGCCCGGGTCGATTTGAACCAGACGTCGTTCTTGCTGACTCCGCCGGAGTGGTTGCAGGAGGCGGCGGACAAGTTGGGGATTCCGGACCGGCGGGGTGCTGCGGCTTCCGGGGGTGCCGGGGGTTCCGGTTCCGGTGCGGAGCCCGCTTCCGGTCCGGCCGCCGCTTCCGCGGGGGCCGGTGCCGGTGGTGCGTCCCGGGGCGGTGAGGCGCTTCCTCAGACGCAGGGTGGACCTTCCGGTGTGCCCGCCGGGGCGACGCCCTGGGCCGGGACCGACACCAACGGGGACGGCGGTGAGGACCGTTCGGTGCCGTTGCCCGCGACCGTGTTCGCGCCGCCGTTGAGCGGCGCCGACGACGAGGACGCGTCGCCGGACGCCAAGACGGCGCTGATCTCGGGCGGCAGCGGGCTTCCGCCGACGGCGTTCGCGCCGGCGGTCGACGATCCGAACGCGCCGGGTGCGCAGGGCGGCCCGCCGGGGGCCGGTGCTCCGGGTGGGCCGACCGGTCCGGGTGCGCGGTCGTCGTACGGGTATCCGCAGGCTGGGGGTGGGCCGGGTGGGCCGGGCGTGCCTCCGGGGACGCCGCCTCCGCCGCCCGCGCCGTCGTCGTACGGCTACCCGCAGGCTGGGGGCGGACCGGGTGTGCCTCCCGGGGCGACGCCTCCGCCTGCGCCGGGTGCGCCGTCGTCGTACGGCTATCCGCAGGGGACCGGGGGTGGCGCCGGGGCTGCCCAGCCTCCCGCCGCCGGCGCCGGTGCTCCGGGCGGGCGGTCGCTCGCGCCGAACGCCGGGGACATCGCCGACGCCGCGACGAGCAAGGCGGCGCCTCCGCCGCGCCGCGCCGGGGCCAACCCGCCGCCTCCGCCGGGTGCCCCGGGGACGCCGGGCGCGCGTCCGGGTGGTCCGCCCGCGCCGACCGGGCCGGGTGCGCCGGGTGCGCCGGCGGGCGGGTACGTGCCGACGCAGATGGTGTCGGCGCTCGGCCCCGACGGTCCTCAGGGACCTGCCGGCGGGCCGGGAGCTCCGCAGGCTCCGGGGGCGCCGAACCCGCCCGGTGCTCCGAACCCGCCCGGCGGTACGCCTCCGGGCGAGGTCCACCATGCCGCGACGATGTTTGCCGATCCGGGGCGGACGGGTCCTGGCGGGCCTGCGCCGCAGCCTCCGGGAGCTCCTGGGGCGCCCGGCGCTCCTGGCGCGCCTCAGCCCCCTGGCGCGCCGGGCATGCCTCGCGCGCCTCAGCCGCCTGGCGCCCCCGGTGCACCCGGTGCGCAGGGCTCATCCGGCGGTGCGCGAGGTGCCGTGCACCACGCGGAGACCATGTTGGCCGGGCCCCCGGTGGGCGGACCCGGCGTGCCTCCGCCGCCGCCTCCGCCTGCCCCCGGCGCGCCCGGCGCAGTTCCTGGCGCCCCGCAGCCGATGCCTCCCGGTGCGATGCCGCCTCCCGGTGCGATGCGGCCGCCTGGTGGCATGCCGCCGCCCGGTGCGATGCCGCCGCCCGGGCAGCCCGTGCCGGGGCAGCCGGCGGCGTACGGCTATCCGCAGCAGCAGGGGCAGCCGACCGTCGGGCCCGGCTATCAGGCCGTCCTGCGGTACCGCGCGCAGGACGGTTCCGAGCAGCAGCTGATCCGGCGTTCGGCGCCGGGGACCCCGCATCCGGAGTGGCAGATCTTCCACGAGCTGCGGGCGATGAACGTGCCGCCGGACCAGGTGCTGGAGCTGCACACGGAGTTGGAGTCCTGTGAGCTGCCGGGTGCGTACTGCGCGCGGATGATCCGGGAGCAGTGGCCGCAGGCGAGGATCGCGAGCATCGCCCCGTACGGCACGGATCACGCGAGCCGGCAGCAGGGCATGCAGCAACTCATAGAGCACCAGGGCGAGTTGCACCAGGTCGCCGACGGGCCCGCCCGCCCGGCCCCGATCCGGGCGCCGTTGCCGCAGGTGCAGCCCGCGCCGCCGATTCCGCCGGAGGGTGTGGCGCAGGAGGTGGCGGGCGCGTTCGGGCCGGGGGTGTTCCGGTTCGAGCAGGCCGCCGTGTCCCGGCAGGGCGTGCCGCCGGTCGTGGCGCACTCGCTGGTGGTCGCGGGGCTGCCGATGGACATGGGTCCGTTCTTCTGGGCGCAGGCCCAGCCGGGGCGGCCGGTGCCGACGCTGGCGGAGCTGGCGGCCGAGCGCGGGGTGCAGCCGGCCTCGGACGCGGGCTCGTACCTCGTCATGGGCAGCGACTTCGGCCGGGCGGTCTGCGTGCAGTACGGCACGGCGAACATCGTGGCGGTGCCCGTGGAGGCGGGGCCGGGCGGTGCGCCCGTACCGCCGCAGTTCGTGAACACGGGGCTGCCCGAGTTCCAGCGGTGCCTGGCGCTGCTCGGCCGGATGTGGCGGCTCCGGTTCGGGCTGAACCAGGAGCAGGCGGGACGCTGGACCGTCGACTTCCAGGCCCAGCTCGCCGCGCTCGATCCGGCGGCGCTCGGTTCGCCGGAGAGCTGGTGGTCGGTGCTGCTGGAGCAGATGTGGGACGGGCTGCTGTGAGGCGCCCCGGCTGAGCGAGACGCGCTCCGCGCGGTGAGGGCCGGACCCGGTCGTGTGATCGGGTCCGGCCCTCACGCGTGCGCGGGCTGAGCGGGGAGCGGGGAGGACGGAGCCGGAGGGACTCGGGGCCTGGGAACGTGACGCTCGCGCGGAGTGTCGCGTTATGAACACTTCCGTCCGATATATCAAGATGGCCGCGAAATCATCATGTCGCATCCGTTCGTGTCGGTTCGGGTCCGTTCGGCGGAGAGGGGTTCCAGGATGAGCAGCGCTTCGGTCGCGCCACATGGATTCATGGCTGTCATGGCTGTACGGGGGCGCGGCTACCGTCCCGAACAGGTCGACGCGTACGCCGGCGCCCTCTCCCGGGACCGTGACGCCGCCTGGGAGCGCGCCGCCCGTCTCACCGTCCTCGCCAGGGAGATGGAGACGGAGGCGGCGCTGCTGCGGGAGACCGTGGCGGAGCTGGCTCCGCAGACGTACGAGGCGCTCGGGGAGCGTGCGCGGCGGCTCTTCGAGCTCGGCCAGGAGGAGGCCGGCGCCGTACGGGAGGGCGCGCGGCAGGAGGCGCAGCGCCTTGTGACGGAGGCGCGGGAGTACGCGGACGCCGTGCGCGAGGCCGCGCAGGCGCACGCCGACACCGTACGGGCCGAGGCCGACGAATGCGCCCGGCAGCGCCTGCTCGCGGCGCGCGCCGAGGCCGACGACATCCGCGTCGGTGCCCGGCGCGAGGTGAAGGAGGGCCGCGGGGAGGCCCTTGCGGCGTTGCGCGAGGTACGGCAGCGCACCACCGCGATGCTCGACGAGCAGGCCAAGGAGCTTGCCGGGCGTTGGGCGGAGGCGGAGCGGGAGGCGGAGGAGCGGGCGGCCGCGCTGGACGCGCGCACCGCCGAGCTGGTGGCACGGGCCGAGGCCGTCCTGTCGGAGGCGAAGCAGGCGTTCGCCGACGCGGAGGCGTCGGCGCGGCAGCGGCAGGAGGAGGCGCAGGCGCGGGCGGCCGAGGTGGTCGCGGAGGCGCGGGCGCGGGAGGAGCGGATCGCCAGGGAGACGGAGCGGGTGCTGCGGGAGCACGGGGAGCGGTGGGACGACGTGCGGGCGCAGATGGATCACGTACGGAACAGTCTGACGGCGCTTACGGGGCAGGCGGCGACGGAGTGACGTGGGCGGGCAGGGAGCCAGTGGCGGGAGCGGCGATGAAGTGACGGGGGGCAGCAGGGGAGTGGCGGAAGGCTGCGATGAGCGGGCGGGGGCGGCGGGCGGGTGAAGGGGCGCCCCGCGCTGAGCGCTGAGCGGGCGCCCCTCACGGTCGTCAGCTCTCCTTCCGCACCGCCCCGGCCAGAATCCAGCCCTCCACCGCTTCGTACTGCCTCCTGTGCTCCTCCGCCTTCCCCCTTCCCGAAGCGACCGTCCCCAGCCACCCGAGGGCGAAGCCCGCCGGGATCGACACCAGGCCCGTCGTCGTGAACGGAAACCAGTTGAAGTCGGCCTCGGGGAAGGCGGAGGCGGGGGAACCGGAGACCAGATTCGTGCCCGGCATCAGCACCAGCACCACCAGCGTGCCGCCGATGAGCGTGCAGAGCAGGCCGGTCCGGGTGTAGCGGCGCCAGAAGAGGCTGTAGACGAGGGCGGGGGCGATGGCGGAGGCGCCGATGCAGAAGGACAGGGTCACCAGGGGCTGCAGGCTGCGGTGTTGGACGAGCGTGGCCAGCACGATCGCCGCCACGCCGACCGCCAGGGCCGACAGCCGCGCCAGCATCATTTCGCGGCGCTCGGACATCTCGTGCACGCGGGCCGCGAACACGTCGTGGGCGAGGGAGTTGGCGCAGGCGAGGATCATGCCGGCGACCGAGGCGAGCAGGGTGAGGAAGATCGCCGTGGTGACGGTGGTGAAGAGCAGCGTCTCCGCCGTGGAGACGTCCGCGCCGAACGCCGCCCGGGAGGCCAGCAGGTACGCCGTGTTGCCCTGCGGGTCCGCCTGCGCGATCGCCGCCCGGCCGATCAGCGCCGTCGCGCCGAACCCGACGACCGTGATGACCAGGACGAACAGCACCACCGAGGACACCGCCCAGGACATCGAACGGCGTACCTGACGGGCGCTGGAGGCGGTGTACATGCGCATGGTGATGTGCGGCAGGCAGCCGCCGCCGAGGACCACGGCCAGCTGGGCGCTGATCATGTCGAGGCCGGGATGCGGACTGCCCGCGAACTGCAGCCCCGACTGCAGGAAGGTGGACCCCACGCCGCTCTGCTCCGCCGCCGTGTCGAACAGCGCGCCCGGGTCCCAGCCGAACTTGTTCATGACCAGTACGGAGACCACCGCGCCCGACCCGAGCAGCATCACGATCTTCATGATCTGGATGAGGGCGGTGCCCTTCATGCCGCCGATCGCCGCGTAGCTGATCATCATGGCGCCCAGCCCGATGATGCAGCCGGTCTTCAGCGAGTCGCCGGAGAAGCCGAGGATGAAGGCGAGGAGTTGGCCGGTCCCGGCCAACTGGACCAGCATCAGCGGCAGCAGCGCGGCGATGGTCACCACACACGCGGCCATCCGGGCACCCCGCCCCGGCATCCGCCGCGCCAGCGCGTCTCCCATGGTGAAGCGTCCCGCGTTGCGCAGGGGTTCGGCCAGCAGGAACATCAGCAGCATCAGCGACAGCGCCGTACTGAGGGCGAGGACGACGCCGTCGTACCCGTACAGCGCGATCACGCCACCCGTGCCGAGCACGGTCGCGGCGGAGATGTAGTCACCCGCGATCGCGAGGCCGTTGCGCATCGGGGACAGGGAGCTGTAGCCGGTGTAGAACTCGTCGAGGTCGTCCCGGTCGGGCCCGGTCATCACGCACAGCAGGAGCGTGATGGTGGCGACGGTCGAGAACGCCACCAGGGACATCGCCTGCGCGGAATCGGTGAATCCCGTCATCGCAGCGCCGCCCCCTCCCGCTTGGCGTTCACTTCGGACTCCTTGCGGATGCGGTCCGCGATCGGATCGACGTACCGGCGGGCCGTGTGCTCGTACAGGCCGACCGCCAGCCAGGTGACGGGCAGTTGGATCAGGGCGAGCAGCAGTCCGGTGGGCAGTCCGTCGGCGACCGTGCTCGTCATGAAGCCCGGTGCGAACGCCGACAGGATCAGGAAGTGCGTGAAGTATCCGAGCGCGGTGATCGTGGCGGTACGCCGCTGCCAGCGGTAGGCGCTGCGCAGGATCCGCAGGTCGCTGTGGTGCCCGAGGGCGGCATGCCGCCGGGCCCGCTGTCCGGCCGGTTCGGGCGGGAGGGGTGGTTGCCACGGATAGGTGGCGTACGACGGTGACGCGTCGTGTGGTGGGTGCTGATACGGGTACGACGGTGACGGGTCGTAGGACATCCCGGTGCTCCTTGCGCGGCTCAGGAGTTTGGGGGGTGGGCTGAGCGGAGCCACGCACGCTACTCGTAGGTAGGCGTGGACGCGAGGGTTTGGCCAAACTGATTGGTCGGTACGCGCTTACTCCGCTGACCTGGGGTGTTACCCGGATTAACTCCGATTTTTGAAGGAGGCGGTGGGGGATTCAGGGCGAGGCTGAGACGGAAGCGGGTGCGGTTCTCGTGGGCGGCGTGCGGGCAAAGCCCGGTCCGTGGCCGAGAGGTGCGAGGTGTCAGAGGTGTGCGAGCCGGTAGGCGATGCCGGGGCGGCCGCCCGCCGTGGTCTCGCCCTCGGCGGTGAAGCCGTTGCGTTCCAGGACGGTTCTGGATGCCGGGTTGTCGAGGGAGGCGCCCGCTGTGAGCGAGGTCAACCCGTACGTCGTCGCGGCCAGGCGGCATACCGCTGCCACCGCCGCCGTGGCCACACCCCGGCCCGCGGCGGACTCGGCCACCCGGTAGCCCAGCACGGCCGAGCCGTCCTCCGTCACGTCCACGAGGTTGACCCGGCCGATCAGCTCGCCTTCCGCGTCCAGGATCACGTGGAAATGGCAGACACCCGTTTCCTGCTCGGCGAGCAACGCCTTGAGGCGGGCGGCGAATTCGGCGAAGTACGTGTCGCCGCGATCCGATATGAAGCGGGCGAAATAGGCGCGGTTGGTGCGCTCGAAGGACAGGAGGGCGTCCGCGTGGTCGGGGCGCAGTCGTTCCAGCTTCACCATGGGGGCAGGGTAGGGGGGCGTGGCGTTCTCCGGCATCTCTATAAACTCCGGCGCATGGGGGATGAGCAGGTTTTCTGGGGGATCGCCGGTCTCGTGACGGGGTCTCTCTGCCTGGTGCAGGCCGTCACGGCGTGGCGTACGTACCGCCTCTACACGCGGGGCCGGTGGATCGAGGCGGACGTGGTCGACGTGCGTGAGGAGCGGTAGCGGGGCGGCGACTCGAATTTCTATCCCGTCGTGGCTTTCACGACTGCGGACGGCCAGGCCGTCACCGTCGAGTCTCCTTCCCCGAAGTCGGGGCCCCCTGGAGCGATTTCCTTCCCGGACGGCAAGGTCCGCGTTCTCTACGACCTGGTCAGACCCCGGCGGATGGTGCTCTTCCGACATCGCGGGAACAAACTGGCCAAGTCGCTCGTCAACGCTCTCGCGTTGGCCGCCGCCACCGGGTACGTGTGCGTCGAGTTCGTCCTCTGACCGCTGGATTCGTCCGCCACGCGATCTCGTGCAGACGCCCTCGGCTTCCGCGACCGGGCCGGACGGAGACGCAACCGGAGCATCGGTATGCGCTCGCCGTGCTCGGGCTGCCCGCCCCGGTGCCGTTCGTCGGTGTCGCGCTGTTCGCGGCCGACGGCCTGAGGCGCCGGACGGGCGTCCACGCCGAGGCGACGCGCGAGCTGGACCGGATCGCCGACGCGCACAAGGCGTGACCCGGCAGCCCCCGCGTCGCTCACTGTTCCGTCAGTACCGGAAACCGCCGTGGCGCCAGCACCAGCAGCACCATGAAGGCGATCGCCGCCGCACCCGCCGCCCCCAGGTACACGGCGTGCACCGCGTCCGCGATCGCGTGCCGGGTCGCCTCGGGCGCCGGACCGGCGTCCAGCGCCCGGGTCACGGAGTCCAGGTCGCTCGCGCCGCCGAGCCGGGCGGCCAGTACGCCGTTGGCGACCGCGCCGAAGAGGGCCGCGCCGAGGGTCTGGCCGGTCTGGCGGCAGAAGAGGACGGAGGCCGTGGCGGTGCCGCGTTCCGCCCAGTCGACCGTCGACTGGACGCCGACGAGCAGCGGGAGCTGGAACAGCCCCAGCGCACAGCCCAGCAGCAGCATCAGCAGCGCCGGCTGCCACGCCTCGCCCGGGTACGGCAGGAACGGGAACGTGAACAGGATCAGCGCGGCCGTGCCGATGCCGAGCATCGCGGTGTTGCGGAAGCCGATGCGCCGGTAGACGTGCTGGCTGAGCGCGGCCGACACCGGCCAGCTCAACGTCCATACGGAGAGCACGAATCCGGCGGTCACCGGCGCCAGGCCGAGGACGGACTGGGCGTACGTCGGCAGGAAGACGGTCGGCGCCACCATCAGCAGGCCCAGCGCGCCGAAGGCCAGGTTGACCGCGGCGATCGTCCGGCGCCGCCACACCCACCCGGGGATGATCGGCTCGGCCGCCCGGCGTTCCACCAGCACCACGACCGCCACCAGCGCGAGTCCCGTACCGAACATGGCCAGCGAGGGGGCCGACAGCCAGGGCCAGGCCACCCCGCCCTGTACCAGCGCGGTGAGCAGGACGCCGCCGCACGCGAACACCGCGAGCGCGCCCGCCCAGTCGACACGCGCGCGCGTGGCCGCCCGGGTCTCCTCCTCAGGTCGTACGTCCCGCTGCGGCTCGTGGAGGTGGCGGACGATCAGCCACAGGGCGACCGCGCCGATCGGCAGGTTCACCAGGAAGATCCACCGCCAGTCCGCGTACGCCGCCAGGACGCCGCCCACGCCGGGTCCCGCGACCGCGGACACCGCCCAGACCGTGGACAGCCTGGCCTGGATCTTCGGGCGGTCCTTGAGGGGGTACAGGTCGGCGGCGAGCGTCTGGACCGTGCCCTGCAACGCCCCTCCGCCCAGGCCCTGCACGATCCGGAAGGCGATCAGCGCGCCCATGTTCCAGGCCACGGCACACAGCAGGGAGCCGAGCAGGAACAGGACCGCCCCCGCGATCAGCACCGGCTTGCGGCCGAAGGTGTCGGAGAGCTTGCCGTAGAGGGGGAGAGTGACGGTGACGGCGAGCAGATAGCCGGAGAACAGCCAGGAGAAGACCGAGAAACCGCCGAGGTCGCCGACGATCTGCGGTACGGCGGTGGAGACGATGGTGGAGTCCAGTGCCGCCAGTGCCATCGCCAGCATCAGGGCGGCGACCACGGCACCGCGCCGGTCGGGTGAGGTGGGCCGCACGGCCTGCCGTATCGCGGGTTGCGGGTCGCCCACGCGAAGTCCTTTCCCGGTGCACCTATCTGCCGTCGGACAGCTTCCCATCCGACGCGGACATCGCGGGAGGCCCCACGCGCATCGAAGGAGGCCCGGCGCGCATCGCGGGAGGGCTTGACCCTGACGCCGCGTGAGGGTGGAGCCTGACTGGGCCGCAGGGTGGAGCGGACCCCGAGAACGCATCCACCCGGCGGTGGACTGCCCCTAGGGGTACCTCCGTACTACGGCTGGGGGAGGGTTCGTACCGTCGGAGGAGGAGATGGGGCGGGGGCTGTCCTTAACCTGGCTTTACGCCGCTGGGGAGCGGCCGGGGGGCGGCGGTGAGCGGCCAGGAAGGGAGCGGGGGAGCGGTCGGGTGTGGTTCACCGACCCTCCGGGGGTGGGGTTTTCCCCCGCACAAGACGGGGCCCGGCACCAGCGCGCCGGACCCTCTCCGGGCGCCAGACTCATCGACGTACCCATTCGAACGGCTCATCCGCTGAGCACCTGCTGATCGACAGATTCATCTGCTGACCGATATAGGAGATATACCGTGACATCGGCTGTGACCATCACCAGGCACGGGGGCACTGGCGGGCGTACGGCCGTTGCCGCGCGGGCGCGGCAGGTCGTGAAGGCGTACGGGTCCGGAGAGACCCGCGTCGTCGCGCTCGACCACGTCGACGTGGACATCGCCCGCGGTCAGTTCACCGCGATCATGGGCCCCTCGGGGTCCGGCAAGTCCACCTTGATGCACTGCCTCGCCGGGCTCGACACCGTGACGTCCGGGCAGATCTACCTGGACGAGACCGAGATCACCGGGCTGAAGGACAAGAAGCTCACGCAGTTGCGCCGGGACCGGATCGGGTTCATCTTCCAGGCGTTCAACCTGCTGCCGACGCTGAACGCGCTCGAGAACATCACGCTGCCCATGGACATCGCGGGCCGCAAGCCCGACAAGGCGTGGCTGGGACGGGTAGTCGACACCGTCGGGCTCTCCGACCGGCTCAAGCACCGGCCCACCCAGCTCTCCGGCGGTCAGCAGCAGCGCGTGGCCGTGGCCCGCGCCCTGGCCGCCCGGCCCGAGATCATCTTCGGTGACGAGCCGACCGGAAACCTCGACTCGCGGGCCGGCGCCGAGGTGCTGAACTTCCTGCGCCGGTCGGTGGACGAGCTGGGCCAGACCATCGTGATGGTCACGCACGACCCGGTGGCGGCGTCGTACGCGGACCGCGTGCTGTACCTCGCCGACGGCCGGATCGTCGACGAGATGTACAAGCCGACCGCGGAGACCGTCCTGGACCGCATGAAGGACTTCGACGCCCGGGGGCGCACGTCATGACCGTCCTGAAGACCTCGATGCGCAACTTCTTCGCGCACAAGGGACGCATGGCCCTGTCGGCCGTCGCGGTCCTGCTGTCGGTGGCGTTCGTGTGCGGCACGCTCGTCTTCACCGACACCATGAACACGACGTTCGACAAGCTGTTCGCGACGACCGCTTCCGACGTCACGGTCTCCCCGAAGGAGGCCAAGAGCGACGACACCCCGCAGAACGGCAAGCCCGAGTCGCTGCCGGCCTCCACGCTGGAGCAGGTGAGGAAGGCGGAGGGCGTCAAGTCGGTAGAGGGCGCGGTCAGTTCGATGAACGTGACCGTCGTCGACAGCGAGAACGAGAACATGGGCTCCAGCAACGGCGCCCCGACGATCGCCGGCAACTGGACGCAGAACGACCTGCGGTCGATGGAGATCACCTCCGGGCACGCCCCGCGCGGGCCGACCGAGCTGATGGTCGACGCCGACACCGCCGACAAGCACGACCTCAAGCTCGGCGACGAACTGCGCACGATCTCCGTCGCCGGTGACTTCACCGCGAAGATCGTCGGTGTCGCCACCTTCAAGGTGACCAACCCCGGTGCCTCGATCGTCTTCTTCGACACCGCGACCGCACAGCGCGAACTCCTCGGCGCCACCGGCCGGTTCACCCAGCTCAACGTCACGGCCGCGGCCGGCGTCAGCGACACGCGGCTCAAGCAGAACGTCGCTCAGGCGCTGGACGGCACGTTCAAGCTCCAGACGGCCAAGGAGAACGCCGACGAGAACCGCAAGGACGTCGGCGAGTTCATGAACGTCATCAAGTACGCCATGCTCGGCTTCGCCGGGATCGCGTTCCTGGTGGGCATCTTCCTGATCATCAACACGTTCTCGATGCTGGTTGCCCAGCGCACCCGCGAGATCGGTCTGATGCGGGCCGTCGGATCCTCCCGCGGACAGGTCAACCGGTCCGTGCTGGTCGAGGCGACGCTGCTGGGCGTCGTGGGATCCATCCTGGGCGTCGGGGCCGGCGTCGGTATCGCCATCGGCCTGATGAAGCTCATGTCGGCGGCCGGCATGAACCTCTCCACCGACGACCTGACCATCAAGGCGACCACCCCGATCGCCGGAGTCCTGCTCGGTGTCGTGGTCACCGTCCTCGCCGCCTACCTCCCCGCCCGCCGAGCCGGGAAGGTCTCCCCCATGGCCGCGCTGCGCGACGCAGGCACACCGGCCGACGGCAGGGCCGGCCTGGTGCGCGGACTGATCGGGCTCGTGCTGACGGGTGCGGGCGGGTTCGCCCTCTACGTGGCCGGCACCGCCGACAAGGCGAGCGACGGTTCGCTGATGCTGGGCGCCGGCGTGGTGCTCTCGCTGATCGGCTTCGTCATCATCGGTCCGCTGCTGGCCGGCGGGGTCGTCCGGGTGATCAGCGCGGTGCTGCTGCGGCCCTTCGGCCCGGTGGGACGCATGGCCGAACGCAACGCCCTGCGCAACCCGCGCCGTACCGGTGCCACGGGCGCCGCCCTGATGATCGGCCTGGCCCTGGTGGCCTGCCTGTCGGTGGTCGGCTCCTCGATGGTCGCCTCGGCGACGAGCGAGCTGGACAAGTCGGTCGGCGCGGACTTCATCGTCCAGGGCAACCAGCGGATCGTCCCGCAGGCCCAGAAGGCGATGGAGCAGAGCCCCGGCCTGGCCCACGTCACCAGCTACAAGGAACTCAACGCCACACTCACCTCGCCCGACGGCAAGACCGACGACTCCGGCGTCACCGCCGCGGACCCGTCCTACGCCGAGGACCTGCGCCGCGCGACCACGGCGGGCACCCTGACGGCCGCCTACGGCAAGGACGCCATGTCGGTCGGCTCGGACTACGCCAAGGCACACGGCGTGCGGGTCGGCGACACCATCGACGTCGCCTTCAAGGGCGGCGAGACGGCGAAGCTGAAGGTCGCGGCCATCACGAGCGACGACAGCGCCCTCGACCAGGGTGCGCGCTACATCAGCATCGAGACGATGCGGAAGTACGTCCCGGCCGACCAGGTCCCGCCGAACACGATCATGTTCGCCAAGGCGAAGGAAGGGCAGACGGAGCAGGCGTACGCGGCCCTGAAGAAGGCGCTGCACGACTACCCGCAGTACCAGGTCCGCGACCAGACCGACTACAAGCAGGAACTGAAGGACCAGGTCGGCCAGCTCCTGAACATGGTCTACGGCCTGCTCGCCCTGGCGATCATCGTGGCGGTCCTGGGTGTGGTGAACACCCTGGCGCTGTCGGTCGTCGAGCGGACGCGCGAGATCGGCCTGATGCGGGCCATCGGCCTCTCGCGGCGCCAGCTGCGGCGGATGATCCGCATGGAGTCGGTGGTGATCGCCCTGTTCGGCGCGCTGCTCGGCCTGGGGCTGGGCATGGGCTGGGGCGCCACCGCCCAGAAGCTCCTCGCCCTGGAGGGCCTCAACGTCCTCGAGATCCCCTGGCCGACGATCATCGGCGTCTTCATCGGCTCGGCCTTCGTGGGCCTGTTCGCGGCGCTGATCCCGGCGTTCCGGGCGGGGCGGATGAACGTACTGGCCGCGATCGCGACCGAGTAGCCACCGCGGACGGGGAAGGCCCGGCGCCGAGAAGTCACGGGGGACTTCTCGGCGCCGGGTTCTTGTTGTTTTCCAGGTTCCCCTTTTGACGTACCGCGTCGGGTGGCGGGTGGGCATAGGCCGGGCGTCCAGGGGGCGGAGCCCCCTGGTAGGCCCACACAGGCGCCGGGTGACAGGTAACGCACGTTATCCACAGCTCCCGCACCCGCCCGCGCAGCGACGTACGCTGGAGACCCCCGGCCGGTCCCCGCGTCGGGCCCTTCGCGTTGCCCACCCCCCGGACGAAAGCCGCCCCCGAATGAGCCTGCACGGTCTGCTCGACGCCGTAGTCAAGGACCCCGCCCTCGCGGAAGCGATCACCGCGGCCGCAGACGGCAACCGCATGCACGTCGACCTGGTCGGCCCGCCCGCCGCCCGCCCCTTCGCGGTCGCCGCGCTCGCCCGCGAGGCAGGCCGCCCCGTGCTGGCGGTGACGGCGACCGGACGCGAGGCGGAGGACCTGGCGGCGGCCCTGCGCTCGCTGCTCCCGCCCGAGGGCGTCGTGGAGTACCCGTCCTGGGAGACGCTTCCGCACGAGCGCCTGAGCCCCCGCAGCGACACCGTGGGCCGCCGCCTCGCCGTGCTGCGGCGCCTCGCCCACCCCCGCCCCGACGACCCCGAGACCGGCCCGGTCTCCGTGGTCGTCGCGCCCGTACGGTCCGTGCTCCAGCCGCAGGTCAAGGGCCTCGGCGATCTGGAGCCGGTGGCCCTGCGGACCGGCCAGACCGCCGACCTGAACGAGATCGTCCAGGCCCTCGCCGCCGCCGCGTACGCGCGCGTGGAGCTCGTCGAGAAGCGCGGCGAGTTCGCCGTACGAGGCGGCATCCTCGACGTGTTCCCGCCCACCGAGGAACACCCCCTGCGCGTGGAGTTCTGGGGCGACGACGTCGAGGAGATCCGCTACTTCAAGGTCGCCGACCAGCGCTCCCTCGAAGTCGCCGAGCACGGTCTGTGGGCGCCGCCCTGCCGTGAACTTCTGTTGACGGAAGACGTCCGCACGCGTGCGCGTGCCCTCGCCGAGGAGCACCCGGAGCTGGGTGAGCTGCTTGGGAAGATCGCCGAGGGGATCGCCGTAGAGGGAATGGAGTCCTTGGCTCCGGTTCTGGTCGACGACATGGAGCTGCTGCTCGACGTCCTGCCCAAGGGCTCCATGGCGGTCGTCTGCGATCCCGAGCGGGTACGCACGCGTGCCGCCGATCTCGTGGCGACCTCGCAGGAGTTCCTTCAGGCGTCCTGGGCGGCCACCGCCGGCGGCGGCGAGGCACCCATCGACGTCGACGCGGCGTCCCTGTGGGCCATCGCGGACGTCCGGGACCGGGCGCGCGAGCTGGACATGATGTGGTGGTCGGTGTCGCCGTTCGCGGCGGACGACGAACTGGACGCGAACACGCTGAAGCTCGGCATGCACGCGCCCGAGACGTACCGCGGGGACACCGCGAAGGCGCTGGCCGACACCAAGGGCTGGCTCGCCGAGGGCTGGCGCACGGCGTACGTGACCGAGGCGCACGGCCCGGCGGCCCGTACCGTCGAGGTGCTCGGCGGGGAGGGCATCGCGGCCCGCCTGGACGCGGACCTCGCCGCCCTCAGTCCCTCCGTCGTGCACGTGGCGTGCGGCTCGATCGACTACGGCTTCGTCGACCCGGGGCTGAAGCTCGCCGTGCTGACGGAGACCGACCTCACCGGGCAGAAGGCGGCCGGCAAGGACGGCGTCCGGATGCCCGCCCGGCGCCGCAAGTCCATCGACCCGCTCACCCTGGAGGCGGGCGACTACATCGTCCACGAGCAGCACGGCGTGGGCCGCTACATCGAGATGGTGCAGCGGACCGTGCAGGCCGCGACCCGCGAGTACCTGGTGGTGGAGTACGCCCCCGCCAAGCGCGGCCAGCCCGGCGACCGCCTCTACATCCCCACCGACCAGCTCGAGCAGATCACCAAGTACGTCGGCGGCGAGGCCCCCACCCTGCACCGCCTGGGCGGCGCCGACTGGACGAAGACCAAGGCGCGCGCGAAGAAGGCGGTCAAGGAGATCGCCGCCGACCTGATCAGGCTGTACAGCGCGCGGATGGCCGCGCCCGGTTACGCCTTCGCCCCGGACACCCCCTGGCAGCGCGAGCTGGAGGACGCCTTCCCGTACGCGGAGACGCCCGACCAGCTCACCACCATCGCCGAGGTCAAGGAGGACATGGAGAAGACCGTCCCCATGGACCGCCTGGTCTGTGGCGACGTCGGCTACGGCAAGACGGAGATCGCGGTCCGCGCCGCCTTCAAGGCCGTCCAGGACGGCAAGCAGGTCGCCGTGCTCGTCCCCACCACCCTGCTCGTACAGCAGCACTTCGGGACGTTCGGCGAGCGCTACTCGCAGTTCCCGGTGAACGTGCGCGCCCTGTCCCGCTTCCAGACCGACACCGAGGCCAAGGCGGTCCTGGAGGGCCTGCGCGAGGGCTCGGTGGACGTCGTCATCGGCACCCACCGCCTGTTCTCCGCCGAGACCAAGTTCAAGGACCTGGGCCTGGTCATCGTCGACGAGGAGCAGCGCTTCGGCGTCGAGCACAAGGAGCAGCTGAAGAAGCTGCGCGCGAACGTCGACGTCCTGACGATGTCCGCGACCCCCATCCCGCGCACCCTGGAGATGGCGGTCACGGGCATCCGCGAGATGTCGACGATCACCACGCCCCCCGAGGAGCGCCACCCGGTCCTCACCTTCGTCGGCCCCTACGAGGAGAAGCAGATCGGCGCCGCCATCCGCCGCGAACTGCTGCGCGAGGGCCAGGTCTTCTACATCCACAACCGCGTCGAGTCGATCGACCGGGCCGCGGCCCGGCTCCGGGAGATCGTCCCCGAGGCGCGCATCGCGATCGCCCACGGCCAGATGTCGGAGCAGGCCCTGGAGCAGGTGGTCGTCGACTTCTGGGAGAAGAAGTTCGACGTCCTGGTGTCGACCACGATCGTCGAGTCCGGCATCGACATCTCCAACGCCAACACCCTGATCGTGGAGCGCGGCGACAACTTCGGCCTCTCCCAGCTCCACCAGCTGCGCGGCCGGGTGGGCCGCGGCCGCGAGCGCGGCTACGCCTACTTCCTCTACCCGCCGGAGAAGCCCCTCACGGAGACCGCCCACGAGCGCCTGGCGACCATCGCCCAGCACACCGAGATGGGTGCGGGCATGTACGTGGCCATGAAGGACCTGGAGATCCGAGGCGCCGGCAACCTCCTCGGCGGCGAACAGTCCGGCCACATCGCGGGCGTCGGCTTCGACCTCTACGTCCGCATGGTCGGCGAGGCCGTCGCGGACTACCGCGCCTCCATGGAGGGCGGCGTCGAGGAGGAGGCACCCCTCGAGGTCAAGATCGAGCTCCCGGTCGACGCGCACGTCCCGCACGACTACGCCCCCGGCGAGCGCCTGCGCCTCCAGGCGTACCGGGCGATCGCCTCGGTCAACACCGAGGAGGACATCAAGGCCGTACGCGAGGAACTCGTCGACCGTTACGGCAAGTTGCCGGAGCCGGTGGAGAACCTGCTGCTCGTGGCGGGACTGCGCATGCTCGCGCGCGCCTGTGGTGTCGGCGAGGTCGTCCTGCAGGCCAACAACATCCGTTTCGCACCGGTGGAGTTGCGGGAGTCCCAGGAACTGCGCGTCAAGCGGCTGTACCCGGGGACCGTCATCAAGCCGGCGGCACACCAGGTGCTGGTGCCGCGGCCGAAGACCGCCAAGGTGGGCGGGAAGCCGCTGGTCGGGCGGGAGCTGCTCGGCTGGGTCGGGGAGTTCCTGACGTCGATTCTGGGGTCGTAGGCCCTGTCGGGGCCGCCCTTGGAGCGGGCCTCAGGGGAAGCGGGCCTCAGGGGAAGCGGGCCTCAGACGGAACGGAACAGCGTGGTCGCCAGCGTCCGGAACACCTCCTCGGGGTCCCGGTCGCCGACCGCGCCGTCCAGGTTGTGGCCCAGGAGCAGCGTGGCGAAGCCGTGGGCCAGGGACCAGGCGGCGACGCCGGCGAGGCGGGCGTCGACGCCGAAGTCCTCGGCGCGTACGGCGGAGACCGCCTCGCGCAGGGCGTCGGCGGCGAGGGCGCGCCCTGTGGTCAGTTCGAGGTCGTCGCCGCGCAGCAGTTCAGGCCTGAACATCACCTGGAAGTGCGCGGGGTGTTCGCGCGCGAAGCGCACGTAGCGGACGCCCGCGTCCTTCAGGTCCGCGGCCTGGTTGAGGGTGGCCGCGAGCAGTCCGAAGCCCTCGGCCGCGATCGCCGTGAGCAGTCCGGTGCGGTCCTTGAAGTGGTGGGCGGGCGCCGCGTGGGAGACGCCGGCGCGGCGGGCGAGGTCACGCAGGCTCAGCGCGGAGGGGCCGTCGGCGGCGATGACGTCGAGCGCGGCGGTGAGGATGGCGCGGCGCAGGTCGCCGTGGTGGTACCGGCGGGGGGCTTCGTCTGTCTTCTTCGGTTCGGCGGGGCTCATGGGCAGCAGCGTACGCTCGATCTAGGCGTTGACAAGTTCGGATGGGTCCGGCAATCTTGTCAGTGTCAAGTTGTGCTGGTGGCTGGGGTGCGTCGAGGAGGTACGTCATGGGGGAGTACGACGGCGGGATCGGTGCCGGTGGTGTGGAGCTGACCCGTGTGCGTCAGCTCTGGCACCTGCTGGAGCCGCTGCACGCGGTGCTGTACTACGCGCCGGAGGTCTTCGCGCAGGCCGCGGCGCTCGGGCACGACACGAAGGAGCGTTGGCCGACCTACTTCCCGTACCGCGCGGCCCCGTTGGGTGCGGTGGGCGCCGAGCGGGTGACGTCCGCCTTCTACAGCTTCAGCCCGAGCATGGTCGCCGAGCACGTCGACTCGGCGTGGTCGGTGGCGAGCCCCGCGGCGATGCTGGAGGCGCGGATGCGGGGAATCGACGGGGCGTACCGCGCGATATTCGGCGACCGGACGGACAGTGCCGAACTGGCGGAGGCCGCCGCCCTCGCCCGGCGCGCCGCCGAGGCGGCCAACACCGCCGGCCGGCCCCTCGCCGCGGCCAACGCGGCACTGGAGTGGCCCGAGGCCCCGCACCTCCAGCTGTGGCACGCGGCCACGATCCTGCGCGAGCACCGCGGCGACGGCCACATCGCGGCCCTGCTGGTCGCCGGCCTCGACCCCGTCGAGTCCCTCGTGTCCTTCGCCGCGATAGGCGCCGCGAGCGTCGAGCGTTTCGAGAGCCGTGGCTGGAGCGCCGCGCAATGGGCCGCCGCACGCGACCGCTTGTCCGCCCGCGGCCTGCTCGACGAGGACGGTATAGCGACCGAGGCGGGTCGCGAACTGCGGCGCCGCGTCGAACAGGACACCGACCGACTCGCCGCTGCCCCCTGGCGGTCCCTCGGGCAGGAAGGGGTCGACCGCCTGGCCGACCTGCTCGGCGACTTCTGGGTCGCGATGCTGTCGTCCGGACTGCTGCCCTCGGAGACGACGTTGGGGATCGGAAGGGTGTGAATCTCGCGGGAAGCCGGGAGTTCCCCGCGCAGGGCGGGCCCGGTGAACGCCCGACCCGCCCTGCCGGCTCCCGGCTGACAGGGAGCCGCCCGCGGTAGGTGGGTCTCCGCGGGCGGCCTCTGTCGCCTGGTGGTTCGTTGAGCCCAGACCGGATCGCTGTGCCCGGCGGCGGACTTCATGACTTCGGTGAGTCTCCGGCCTACGGCTGTTCGGGCCTGTCACGATCCATACCGAGCTGGCCTTCGACCCGGCGCTGCGCTTCGTCGACCTGGCTCTCGTACTTGTTGCCCGACTTCTCGTTGGCTTTCCGTTCCGCGGCGTCGGACATGTCCTTGCCCTTGCTGCCCTTCGCCTGGTTCCTGAACTTGTCGAAGATGCCCATCCAGAGCTCCTTCCGGAGGTGACTCGCAATCGACGATACGCCCGACTTATTCGTGATGCTCATTTTGGCCCCATATGGTCTGGACCTCTCGGCGGCTACGGTGAGACCGGCATACCCCGCCCGTGCGGTGGCGGGGACCGGGAAGGCGAGGGGAGGGGCGCGGCATGACGCGTCTGAGGGGCGGGGCGAAAGCCGCCGTCGGGACCGGACTGGCGGTGTTCGCCGCCATGGCTCTCGTCGCGGGGTGCGAAGGCCTGGAGGAGGGTGGCTCTTCGACGGGCAGCGGTGCCGCGGCACCGGCACAGGACGGCCGTGCCGTCAGTCCGTTGAAGAACCCGGACGGCACCAAGCCGGGCCTCGCTCCGTTGACGAGCGAGACCGACGAGGCCGCCGCGCGCAAGCTCATCGAGACGCTGCGGACGAAGGGGCGCGGACCCCAGACGGGCTACGACCGCGATGAGTTCGGCTATGCGTGGATGGACACGGCCGACGGAGTTCCGCTGGCCCGCAACGGCTGCGACACCCGCAACGACCTACTGCAGCGCGACGGCCAGAGCCTGCGCTTCCGCTCCGGTTCCGACTGTGTGGTCATCGCGATGACGCTGCACGACCCGTACACCGGTACGACCATCCAGTGGCGCAAGCAGAAGGCCACCGAGGTGCAGATAGACCACGTCGTCCCGCTGTCCTACAGCTGGCAGATGGGGGCCGCGCGCTGGTCGGAGGACAAGCGTGAGCAACTGGCCAACGACCCGCTCAATCTGATGCCGGCCGAGGGCCGCGCCAACTCGTCCAAGGGTGACTCCGGACCCGCGTCCTGGCTCCCGCCCAACAAGCAGATCCGGTGCGCCTACGCGGTCCGCTTCACCCAGGTCGCCCTCAAGTACGAACTGGCGGTGACCGCGCCCGACCGGCAGATGATGCTGGACCAGTGCGAGGGATGAGGAGAGGGCGAGAGGAGAGGGCGAGGGCGAGAGGAGAGGGGCGGGGAGACGGGACGGGGTGAGGGCGGGCCGCCCGAGCCTCGGCTCCGGCGGCCCTGGCGCCGGTGTTCAGGCCCCGCGCTTGAACTGCTGGTTGGTGCCGGTGCCGCAGGTCCACTGGATGAGCTTGGCGTTGTCGGCGGTGGACTTGTCCGCCACGTCGAGGCACTTGCCGCTGAGGCGTGAGACGAGGCGGACCCATCCGTCGCCGGCGTCCTGGAGCTGCCACTGCTGGTTGGTGCCGGTGCCGCAGGTCCACTGGATGACCGGGTTGCCGTTGGCGGTGGAGTTGTTGGCCACGTCCAGGCACTTGCCGCTGTGCCGGGCGGCCAGCTGGACGTATCCGCTGCCCATGTCCTTGAACCACCAGGCCTGGTTCATGCCGCCGTTGCAGGTGTACTGGGTGATCTGGGTGCCGTCGTCCAGGGACCTGCTGGGCACGTCGAGGCATTTGTTGCTGTGGCGTGCGGTGACCGTCTGCCAGGGACCGCCGACGCCGTCGACCTTGCCGGCCGCGGTGTCGATGTTGATCTGGGCGAACCAGTCCATGGTCATGGTGGTGTCGGTGGGGAACTCCAGCGGCAGCCAGACGTACTGCGAGGCGTTGACGTTCTGGCCGAAGGAGTTGCCCCAGCGGTCGCCCAGGTAGAGGTACTCGGTGCCCGTCCTGCCCTGCACGGGCAGGACGAACGTGGTCTGGGAGCCGTAGCCGGTGGAGTCTCCGACGTTCTGCAGGTTGCTCCAGGTGCCGGTGATGCTGGAGGCGGTCGCGTACATCTGCTGGTTGGGCCGCCAGCCGGTGGCGCCGGAGGTGAGCAGGAAGTAGACGCCGTTGCGCTTGAACAGGGCGGGGGCCTCGCGCAGTTGGCCGGCCCAGAGCAGCTGCACCCGGGTCTCGACGGTGAGGTAGTCGGGGCTGAGGCGGTAGATGTGCAGGTCGCGGTTCTCGCGGGCGGCCGAGATCATGTAGCCGGTGCCGTCGTCGTCCGTGTAGACGGTGATGTCACGGGACATGTGGCCCAGCGGGCGGAAGCTGCCCTGCCAGGCGTAGTCGCCGTCGACGGTGTCGGAGACGGCGACGGCGGCGCGGGCCTGGGTGTAGTCGGTGGCCAGTTCCTTGTGCATCCACATGACGAACTTGCCGGTGGACGCGTTGTACATGACCTTGGGGCGCTCGATGTTGGCCGAGGCGAGCTCCGGGTCGGTGGCCTGGGTCAGGACGTGGCGCCGGAACTCCCAGGTCTTCAGGTCGGTCGAGCGGTAGGCGGAGACGTACCGGAAGGAGTTGTCCTCGTTGCGGTTCTCACCGAACCAGTAGGAGAAGGAGCCGACCTTGATCACACCGCCGCCGTGGGCGTGCACCACGGCTCCGGTGGGATCGGTGAACTGGGTTCCGTTGGAGATCGTGACGGTCGCCGCCTGCGCGGTGCCGGCCAGGAGGGCCTGGGGAACGAGGCTGAGGAGCACGGCGAGTACGAGTAGCCAGGCACGGCGCATCGAGGGTTTTTCCCTTTCACTCGGCTGCCCTGACGGTCCCGCGAAGGGAAACAAGACAGACCACAACCAAACAAAATTCGGCTGAATCGAACGATGGCGCACATCAGACTGCCTGCTACGGAAGTGCGTCAAGAGTTTCGACACAGATCGGCCCGCAGGGGCGATGTCGGGCGGAGGTGCGCAGGCCCGTTCTGTCCGCCCTATTGACTTCAATTCGGGCGTGTCACTACTCTCGCGCAGAATTTCGAACCTCGTTCGATATGACGAACGTATCTGCGTGTCTGACGTATCGGATGTATCGAACGTGTCGAATGTGGCGTGTGCGACGGAGGACACCCTATGCACGACCGATCCCCCAGACGTGGCAGACCCCTGGCGGCTGCCCTGTCCAGCTCGATCCTGGCGGTGGCACTGCTGGCCGGAGGGCCCGGGGCGGGTACCGCTCAGGCGGCCGACGACCCCAACGCGGTGGCTCTCGACAAGGACGCGATCCTCGCTGCCAACCAGCTCGACGAGCCGCAGTGGTACAAGGACAACATCCCGTTCCTGGACACCCCCGACAACACCATCGACGAGGTCTACTACTACCGGTGGAGCACCTACAAGCGCGCGCTCCGCTACACCGTGCCGGGCACCGGGTACGTGTCGACCGAGTACGACGTGCCGATCGGCTACGCCGGGAACCCGTACACCGCGCTCCCGGACGCCACCGGCTACCACCTCCTGGACGGGCGCTGGCTGCACAACCGCGACTACGCCGGTGACTACCTGGACTTCTGGCTGCGCGGGGCGGGCAACTCGGGCGCGCGGAACTACAGCGAGTGGATCACCAGCGCCGCGTACCAGCGCTTCCTGGTCACCGGTGACGCGACCGGGATCAAGGCCGAACTCCCGCAGCTCATCGCGCTGTACAAGAGGTGGGACTCGAACTTCACCGGCGACATCACGGTGAACGGCACGGCCTCCACCAGCGACCTGTACCACCAGACCCCGCTGTCCGACGCCACGGAGTACACCGAGACGTCGATGCACAGCAGCAACTGGTTCAGCGGCGGCCCCGGCTACCGGCCCACGATCAACGCGTACATGTTCGGTGCCGCCCAGGCGATCAGCAAGATCGCCACCATGACCGGGGACAGCGCGACCGCGACCGAGTACACCGACAAGGCCGCCTCGCTCAAGGCCGGGGTGCAGAACTCGCTCTGGGACCCGCAGCGCCAGTTCTTCATGCAGGTCTACAACACGAACAGCACCAACGGCACCCTGAAGCAGACCAGGACGACCTGGCGCGAGGCGATGGGCTTCGCCCCCTGGGCGTTCAACCTGCCCGACGCCCAGTACTCCTCGGCGTGGAAGTACCTGACGGATCCGAAGCGGTTCGGGGCGGCCTTCGGACCCACGACGCTGGAGCGGGTGCACGACTTCGAGGCCGAGCAGGCCGTCGTCACGCATGCGAACACCCACGACGCGTCGACGGCCTCCAACGGCAAGTACGTCGGACAGATCGACTTCGCCGACAGCGAGGTCACCTTCACCGTGGACGCGCCCGGTGACGGTACGTATCCGGTGACGGTCCACTACGCCAACGGCACCTCGACCACCTCGAACCACAAGGTCGTCGTGAACGGCGACACCGCCAACCCGGTCACCGTCAGCTACGCCCCCACCGGCAGCTGGGGCCAGTTCTCGGAGTCGAAGTCCGTCACCGTGCAGGTCCCGATGAAGGCCGGCGCCAACACGCTGAAGTTCACCAAGGGAACGGGTTTCGCCGAGCTCGACCGGATCGCGGCGAACCCCTACTTCAACTACCAGGCGATCCCCGCCACCCAGAAGCGCGACGACGCCAACTGCTGCCACTGGAACGGCCCGAGCTGGCCGTTCCAGACGAGCCAGATCCTGACCGGCATGGCGAACCTGCTCCAGGACTACCCGGCCCAGAACCACGTCACCAAGCAGAACTACCAGACCATGCTCTCCCAGTTCGCCGGCCTCCAGCACAAGGACGGCAAGCCCTACATCGCCGAAGCCGCCAACGGTGACACCGGCGACTGGATCTACGACGGCTTCAACTTCAGCGAGCACTACAACCACTCCAGCTTCAACGACCTGGTGCTCTCCGGCCTGCTGGGCATCAAGCCCCAGGCGGGCAACACGCTGGTCCTGAAGCCGCTGATCCCGTCCGGCTGGGACTACTTCGCGGCGGAGAACGTGCCCTACCACGGGCACACCCTCTCGATCCGCTGGGACCGGGACGGCACGCACTACGGCAAGGGCACCGGCCTGCAGGTCTTCCAGGACGGTGTACGCATCCACCAGTCCGCGACGGCCGGCAACACCACCGTGAACGTGGCCGCACCCGTCACCCCGGCGCAGCCCCCGCGGATGATGAACGTGGCGGCCAACCCGCTGACCGCCGAGCAGGACTGGCTCGGCCGCACGGTCACGCAGCCCTACCCGAAGGCGTTCGCCTCCTACACCAACACCGTCTCCAACGGTCCGCACTGCCACAGCGGCCAGACCTGCAAGCCCACCACCTTCGACGCCCCGCTGCGGGCCACCGACGGCTGGATCCGCTACGACAAGATCCCCGACAACCGGTGGACCAACTCGGGCTCCCCGAACGCCACCGATCACCTCGGAGTCGACTTCGGCGCCCCACGCAAGATCAACGAGGTGAAGTTCTACACCTACGACGACGGCGCGAACATCCGCGTTCCGGCGAGCTACACCGTCCAGTACCTGAAGGACGGCGCGTGGACGTCCGTACCCAGCCAGGTCAAGAGCCCGGCCACCCCCAGAGCGAACAACGCGAACGAGGTGACCTTCCCGACGATCACGACCTCCCAGTTCCGGGTCGTCCTCACCCCGCAGGCCGGCAAGTTCGTCGGCGTCACCGAGCTGGAGTCCTGGTACCCGGAGACACCGGCGGTGCGGATCGTCAACAAGAACAGCAACCTCGAACTCGGCATCGCGGGCTCCTCGATCGCCGCCGGAGGCGCTGTCCAGCAGCAGACGGCCAACACCACGGCCAACCACCGATGGACGGTCGTCCCCGCCGAGAACGGCTACTACAAGATCTTCAACACCAACAGCGGCCAGGTCCTCGGCATCAAGGACGCCTCCAAGACGGCCGGTGCCACCGCGCTGCAATGGGGCGACACCCTCACCGCCGACCATCTGTGGTCCGTGGTGGACGCCGGCAACGGCTACTGCAAGCTCGTCAACAAGAACAGCGGCATGGTCCTGGGCATCGAGGGGATGTCCACCTCGTCCGGGGCCGCGGCCCTGCAGTGGGACGACACCGGTACCGCCGACCATCTGTGGCGGCTCGTCACCGACGACGGCGCCACACCGTTCAACCCCTAGCCGGTCGGTCTTAGGGGTCCTTTCACTATGCCCGTCCGGGTCGCGCGGCCTGGCACCGCACCTCGCCGCGTTGCCGAAACGCCCACGTGGCTCCTCCCCCACGC